>JAVRLU010000048.1:0-10267 GCA_031961165.1 Thermoplasmataceae archaeon | reverse complement strand
TCTATCTTCCTGGCTTTACCCTTCCTTGCCCTGAATAATACGGAAAAAGAAAGGATCTTCATCATAGATCCCGTGGCCATTCCTTCGGATATTGCTATCACTGATCCAACAATTATTGCAATAATACTTGTATAGCCCCCAAGGGAAGCCTGCATAAAAAATGATTCAAGGAGCATCCAGACTGCAAGTCCGCCTATTGTCGGAAAGAGACCAGACAGAGACATGGTGGAGAGAAAAGTGCCGAGCCTCATCCATCTGTCTTCTGCAAACCCCACCTCGCCAAAGTACTCCTTTCCTGTACTTCCTATTGATAAGAAGAGACCTGTTTTTGACAGGGCATGCGACAGGGTAAAGATAATTACTGTTATGAGAACGAATTCCTTCAGGATTGCATTATCCGATACGAGATACAGGCCAAAAGCCGCTAAAATTGCGGCCTGATTCTCTATCGTGCTGAATCCACCTAGCATCTTCATTTTCTCTGAAATGTAGGCATATATTGATACGAAAATGATCGAAATGCTTGCTATTGCCAGGAAAATTATTCCTATGTAAATCAGTCCCGAGCTGGCTGCACTCAGTAATATCATTCTATTTATAAGGTACACACCCATCAATGTCATTGTTGCGCTGAATACAGCGGATGTATTTGCCGGTGCATTTCCATGTGCTATGGGAAGCCACTCGCTTATCATAAAGGGGAACATGCCCATCTTGATCAGCGATCCAAACGATACAAGAAGAAGCGGTACGAAGCTTCTAACATTGATAAAGCCAAATGACGAATCTCCAGATATTACAAAGGATGATATGGCACCGGCAATGATCAGCACTGTACTAAATTCGCTGAATGCCATAAAGGTGAAGGCCGGCGCCTTCTGATTCTTATTCAATGCCACTATGGCATAAGATGAAATGGACATTATCTCCCATCCCGAAATTAGTGAAAGGTAGTTATTTGAAACAAGTATTATTGCCATCCCAAGAACAGTTAGTGACATAAGTGGTGCCAGCCATTTTCCATAGTTTTCTCCGTAAGATAATGAATACATGCCTGCAAAAAACCAGACCATCGCAGCTATGATGGAATAGTAAGAAAGATAATCACTCGGTACATACTGTGTAACTGCAAAAATCAAAGAAGAAACTGAAAGTATCAGGTAGGATGCTTTCCTGTTGAATATTCCGACTAGTGCTGCAATTCCGAATAGTACTGGCCCAAGATAGGAAAGCATAATCATTTCACCTTTATATTTCTTTTATTTTCTTTGTAATGACCCTTATCATTTCTCATAACAGCGTTAAGGGCAGCCAGTATTGTATACGGAGAGGGAGGGCATCCAGCAATCTCAACATTATATTTTTCTCTATCTAATGGTGGTTCTCCAATGATCCCTCCGGATAATGCACATGTTCCTAGTGCAATGACGAGTTTTGGTTCCGGCATAGCATCATAGGCTCTTTCAAGAGCCTCTTTCATGCCCGATGTCATGGTTCCCATAACAATGATAGCATCGGCATGGCGGGGTGTGTTGACCACAAATATACCTAGACGATTTGCATCGTACTGTGGTGAGAATATGCTGAAAAACTCTGTGTTGCACGCCCCGCAGGTACCGGAATCAATCAGAAATACATGGAAGGAACGCTTGAACGTTTTGTTATAACTTTTTATTGTGAACATATTCTGATCACCGGTTGGCTGTAAATCTGGCAGGCATCTTCGGCAGAATATGCATTTCTCCCTGATCCATAAACCGTTGTTTATAGCGTTCACAGGGCATTTATCACTTTCACTTCCTACAAGTCTGGATGGCCATAGCGGTGCCTCTACAGGTTCTACTGTTGGGAATTTTTCCGTTTTTATTCCCTTCCTTATCCCATTGATAAACCATATACTGCTCATCTTATCATCACCGCAAGTTCAGAAATCCATATTCCAAAGCTTTCCCAGTTAAAATGGAAATCAGTGAATATATTTCCTGCCATAGATCTTATAAACGCATCAATATTAATCACCGAGGGGGATGCAATCTGCAAATCCTTCACAATCCCGTTTTCTATGTTTACGTAGTAGAAAAGGTCACCCTGCGGGCTCTCAATCCTCGCTGCGCCTTCTCCACTCATATGCGAAGTAGGGGCAGCATCCGAATTTCCGCTATATTCAATGGCTCTTGATATTATTTCTGCAGATTCCAGTATCTCCTGACTTCTCACATAGAATCTTCCAAATGCATCAGGTTCATCAAATAAGAATGGCCTGAAACCGAGTTCTGAGTATGGAAGATCTTTGTTGTCAATCCTAGCATCTATTTCCATCCCGGCTGCCCTAGCCGCCGGGCCAGTCAAGTTTCCTTCCTTGATGATTCCATTGTTCTGAAGTCTGTTCAGAAATATCCTTGACTGTAAAAGCCCATCAAATATTCCTGAAAAATCGTCTCTGATCCGTTTAACGGCAGAATCTATTTTATCTGTGTTCAAATTGCAGCCGCCTATGGAAGAAGCAGAAAAGAAATATCTATGGCCTGCTGCCCGGGAGATGATCCTTGAAATTTCTTCCTGGAGGTATGCTATTTGATTCTGTGGAACGCCGAAACTCGCCGATTCGCACAGCCGTTTCACCACTTGCAGATTGCTTCTCATCCTTTCCAGCTCGATCATTATCAATCGTGAATAGCGTACACGGTTAGATACTTCGATTCCAAGCGCATCTTCAACGGCAATTTCGAAAGCTATGGCGTGTGATGCGGCATGAAAGCCGTTGATCCTCTCCACCATAAGCAGTGCATCCCGTGGATCCAGTCCTATAATCTTCAATGTCCGTTTTTTGCGGTATGGATCAACGTCGACGTGCCTTATCAGTTCACCCGGAGTATGTATATCAAAAGCCACTGATTCAAGTAATCCACCGGTTGCGGGCCCATATCCAAAGGTAAACTCTCCCGGAATATTCCGGTACGTTTCATAGGAAATGTCTATTCTGTTATCCGATATGGTTCTCTCATATACTGAATATTTTTCGGTATTCCCGATGAATCTACCTTCAGGTTTGCCAAATCTATAATATCTCAATGTACATCACCACCAGATAAAAAACCCCGATAAAAAGGGGAATTGCGGACGAAATTATGGAAATGGCCTGCATGATTCCCATATTCTCCCTACCTGGATGTGTATCGCTGAATACCATTCCCGTTACGTTATAATTCATGGATATGAATGCTGCGGTCAGAAATATTATTACTATGATGAATTGCGCATACATGTGCAGGGAAAAGATATCAGCGAGTATTAGGAACTCACCGAAGAATGTCCCAAACGGGGGTGCGCCGGTAACAGCCAGCGAAGACATTATCAGGGAAGTGGATGTGTACGGCATGGATCTGGCTATGCCACTGATCTCTTCTATCTTCTTCTTTCCCGTGAATTTCAGGATATTTCCGGAAGAATAAAAAGCGCCGGCCTTTCCAAAACTGTGGGACAGCAGGACAAGCAGCGCACCAGTTAGCCCCAGTGGCCCGCCTGCAGCCAGGCCAAGAAGCGCCAGGTTCATGTTCTCCATTGAGGAATATGCAAACATCCTCTTGTACCGAGTCTGGTAGCCGATGGATATTGATGCCGCCGCTATGGAAATCACAGCAAACCAGACATATAGAGACCTTATTGGTTCAATTTCATAAACCCTGTACAGTACATACAGTGCTGTTGGGAGGAGAACACCTGAGAACATGGCGCTTACGGGTGATGGGGCCTCACTGTGAGCATCCGGAAGCCAGGTATGCACAGGAAAGACACCGACCTTTGTGCCGAAACCTATCAGGGCAATTGAAACTGCAAGAACCATTATCTTTGAATGCACATGCGAGGCTATAGAAACAGAGACCGAAAGTGTTCCGAGCGCATAGTAAATCAGTATGATGGAAATGAAGGCAAAAGCTATCCCTGCAGAAACTAAAATGATATATCTCCACGTTGCCTCCAGCGAGGTTTCAGTTTTTTCCGTTATTAAAAGAAGTGCAGATGAAATTGTAGTTGCCTCTAGTCCAACCCACATCAGGCCATAGTTGTTGACCTCAAGCGAAAATAGCATGGATGCGGTGAACAGGTTAAGGAGAAGGTAATAACTGGATTCGCTGATCCCCATTACGTTGATTCCCTTCAGGTACCCTGTCGAATATAGAGTGGATAGAAGGTACACCGAGATCACCATTATTATGAAAAACATTGTTGAATTCTGTACAAAGAAGAAGCCCACCTCCGGGCGGATAAAATACATGGCGCTCCCGGCAAGTAAATCTATGGAGGCTACAATCACCGAGGCCTGTTTTATCCGGTTACGATAAAATATCCCGGCTGTTACTGGCAGCAGAATAACCAGAATCGCAAGAAAATCGCCGTAGATCATCCTCTCAACTCCTCCAAAGGTTCATGGTTAAATTTCTCCAGCACAACGATCGATGATACTGCCACAAGTGCCAGGACGTCAAGAAAAACACTTACGTCTATGATTAAGGGTATTGGCAAAAGGAACATTGCAAATAGTACAAGAGAATTTTCCTCCTCAACATAGCCGATTATTTGAGTAAATGTTGCCTTTCTGGAAGCTATCAAAAATAGCCCCTGAAAGAAAAGTGCCATGGGGAATACAAGTACAGCGGAATTGCCGGAATTCAATAGAAACGAACGGAGTATAATTCCGGAGAATGCTACGAAATATATTATGAACACAGAAGGGACAATGAATATGAGGTTAAGAAGGAAAAGATGAGGAAGGTTGACATTCTTTTCATAGAGGTACACTTTCTTTCTAGGTACACTTTTCTCGAGAAAGTAGTTGACCAAAAAAGCCCTCAGGACAATTATCAGCACTCCGAGTATAAAAAAGGCATATAATCTTTCTTCCCATCCCATAATAAATGCTATAATCGCTATGAGGATTGACTGTACTGATTGTCCCCTTATAATTGAAACGATGAATTCCTGCCCCTGAATATAAAAACCGGTAATCATTATGATACTGGCTATCAGATATACAACCGTATCTATGTTGTTCATGGTATCACCTGAGAAAATATGAGGAAAAGAATGGAAAACGTGAATGCGGTAGCAAGATAGTCCGTCACCCTGAACAGCCTGATCTTGGGGAGGGTAGTCTCAACAACAAGCACAATGAATATGAGCAGAAGCCATTTTGCAATCATTACGAGAGGATCGATCAGGAAATATGGTGATGATGAAAAAAGTCCCCAGGGAACGAGGAAAACATTAAGGAGAACGGAACCAAGAAGGTATTGCTTTATGTATGATGACCATTTAACGATGGCAAGGAGCTTGCCACTGTATTCGTAATTCATGCCTTCATCTATCATTCCAAGTTCCTGCAGTCCAGAACTTTCTATCGGTATCTTTCCCGTTTCATATAAGAATAGCATAAAAAAGGCCAGAGTTGAGAATATATGCGGGAGTGAAAGGTTCTCAAGAGGGTGTGATACTAGAAAAGCGCTGGTGATATACGGATTATTTGTACCAGTTAACAGTGAAACCGCAAAAAAAACTGTAATTAGCGTTCCCTCAGAAAGAAAATTGAAGGACATTGATCTTGATACTCCCAGGGCTGCGTAATTGCTTCCTGAATCCATTGCAGCAGCATTCTTCAAGAATGCAGCAAGAGAGAAAAGTATTGCACCACTGAGAAAATCACCGGATGCGGTAAAGAATATAGGCGCAGGAATCAGAACCGGTATCATAATCGCTATAAGGGAGTATATTCCGAATAAAATGTATGGTACGTACTTAAAAAATAATCCCGATCCGCCCGGTATTATAGTGACTTTATGAAAAAGCTTCCAGAGATCGTAATAGGGCTGGAATATACTCGGGCCTCTGCGGGATTCAACCATGCTTTTGAATCTTGCAAGTATTCCGGCAAAAAATGGTGCACTAAGCGCAACAAAAAAATATTGCGCAAGTGTTTCCACCAGTGTTACAATATTCATGTTAAATCACCGATTTAAGGTAGGCGTTATCAGCCAGCACAAACCGGCGGTCTATTTAGGTGGAAACGCCATTCCACGGGCCGTACTATATATATGCACTATATAAATTTATCTTAATCCAAGGCTCTGTAGAAAACCTCTATAATAAAAATAAACTTAAAATTATTTAACACTAATATCCTCCTTATGTTATATGCTATTATCTTTAATGCTATTTCCTTTTCCAATTGCTTTGGAATCCTTGACCTGACAAATGATCCGCTCTTCCTCTTAATCACTGAATGAACTGTCTCAACTATTGGCCTCCTGTTGTATTCTTCGGGCAGGTGCCTCTTCATCCTCTTCCTGTTCTCTCCCTTTGTTCTATGTATTGGAACGTCCTCATTTCTTGCTGGTATTACCGCAAAGAGGCCATGCAATTATGTGATTTTACTCTGAATCATATCCCTTATCTCCAATTATTATCCTGAACTTATCGCCTTATTCATGCTCTTCAGTATCTTCTTGAACTCCCTTGAATCATGAACATATCCAAAACGCGCATGGTATGAGACAATTATCTGCGATTTATCATACACATGTTATTGTTTTAACATATTTTTTCTTAACCTTCCTCCCAAAATCATCAAGCCTTTTATCGTAATAATATGAATGGTAATTTACTGAGTGCTGTCAATAATCATCCTGCTTCCAAATGATTCAGTGAAAGATTTCAGAACCTGATTGAATACAAATGCAATGATCCCTTTATCAATCCTCTCTGAAAATTTCTGAATTGTTGTAAAGTGAGGCATTTCTGAAAGGGATAAAAGGCCAATGAATGCTGAATTAGATGATATCATCTCAGTTACATCTCTATAGCTTGCATTTCTCCAGGCCTTGTACAAAAGTATGACAAAGAGCTGATATTGTTGATACTTAGAAAACTTGGAGAATAGGCAGGAAGAATCCTCCTGGATATATTCACAGCCTGCTCGATAAACATATGTTCCTGTGATTTCACTGCAATCTGGGGGATTTTTGTTGTGGTTGAGGTGCAAAAAATCCGGCAAAATTCCTCAACTAAATAAATGCTTTCTTTCATTAAGGATTTCTACTGAGCTCTTTTAGATGATAACTGAAATTTATTTAGATTATTAACTTAAATTTAATTTTTAAAAAAAAATAAAAAATTTATTTTATGCTTGCCCGTTTCAGGAAATCCTTTCAGTGCCACATTGGCCCTGGAGCCTGGAATGTCAGCTCGTATTTGCCGTCTTCCTTCAGCTTTGCCAATCCTCTGGAAACCCAGAAATCAAGCACTGGCTTAAGCGAATAGGTAATCTGGTATCCTGAATATTTGTTGATGTAGTCCTTTATCTCAGATTCTGTCTTTGGTCCCTCTCCAAGAGCTGCACGTATCATCCACCCTGTGCCGCGAGGCATTCCAGAAGGGCTGAGCCCCTGCCCGTATCCTGGGCCAAACCCCCACCCGTAACCTGGACCAGACCCTTGCCCGTGACGCCTTCCTCCATGTCCACATTCACCATTTCCATACATATCGAATCACCGATATTATCTTGTTCCCTGCCCTATATAAATATATCGGAAAAACGATATTAATCCCATTGTTTATCCCGCTGTTAAATTCCCTTATTTAATTCTAGAAAATTGGATATTTGAATTGCCTTAAGCTGTTACCATTCTTGTTTCATCTATCCATGCTTGAAGGTCCTGCCAGGGGCAACCATTTGGCGCGCATTCTAGCTCTTCCAAACGATATCAGCTTGTGGTTGTGGGGTTTCACTCTACATAGGCATATGAAGGTATGCATCAGCATGCCTGTCATACACATAGTAAAGCTTGGGCTTCACGGCTTCATTCAGGGACCTCACGAGTTCATTGGCCCCATTCCGCTCCGCCCCTGTCAGGAAGTACCCACCCACAAGCGATGGCAGGATATTTCTGTCCCGCCAGTCAGCATTGTGGGGAACTCCCTCCATCCTCAGGTACAGGTTGATTGCGGCGTTCAGCTGCCTGTTGATCTTCAGCCCGCACGCCCTGCACTCAAAGGTTGCCCCTCTTAGGTCTTTATTTACCCACCCGCACTTGGAGCAAGCCTTTCTGGTATGATCTAATAATATTATCGCCTATATAAATCTATCTATTTTAAAACTGTTGACTACGGCGTTAATATGCAAAGGCCTTAGAACCACATATGGGTGCTCTTTTAAATAATTAAAATGCGCGTGGTTGCAGAAAATTTTAACGCTATTGCTGCTTCTGATTCAAAGCGCGAACCATGTTGGTCAGCTTTCTCCTTGCGCTTTCAATTGAATGAATGTTATTCAGGTCTGAAGCAAAGCCGCACCCAGGGCTTATTATCAGCCTGTCCTCATCTACTACCTTGATAGCGGCTTCGTACCTCTTCCTTATCACTTCAACTGGCTCAACGTTTCTGGTTTTCACGCTCACAATTCCCAGCGCTATGAACTTCCCCTTTGGCCTGGGGTGCTCCTCAAAGAACCTGAGCTCATCAAAGTCCCTTATTCCGTCAAACACTTCAAGTGGTCCAATGGTTCCAGATTTTAATTCATATAGCTCAGGCAGAGCCAGGTCATAGTGCCCCATCGTGTTAAATTGAGTGTTCATCAGGTTTCCCCAGCACGAGTGGATTTGAATCCTCTCCTGGGGCAGCGCTTCAAGCACCTCGTTGTTTATCCCTATTGCAAAGTTCAGCCTTTCCTTTTCCTTTGAATTCAGGTATTGCCCGTACACGTCAAACTGCAGCAGGTCAGGTGAATCAAACTGCACGGTGTCTGCCCCCGCATCAATTGCAGCCCTGGCTTCGTTTATGATTATTTTTTTCATGTCCTCCAGGTAATCGTCAAGCGACGGATAAAACTCCCTTACGGCAACTGCCTGCTTCCCCATGAACCCCTCATCGCTCGTTGGCATTGTCTTTGGGTCAGGGTAAAAGATGCTCATCCAGCTGAGGGATGGAATTGAAACCTTCACCCTTCTGTTTGCCTTGAGCTTTTCAAGCGCTTCCCTGATCCCCTTTACTTCCCTTGCCACAACTGGGCTGGAAGGGTCGTACTGGATCTTCCCCTCAACAACTGAAACCATTACCTGATCCCCGGCGGAAGCAGTTATGGGAAAGGCGTGCTGCTTGAACCCCTGCAGGCCCGATATATCCCCAAAGAATATTGACCTCCTGTATTCGCCGTCGTTAACTTCATCCACACCAGCTTCAACCTGCATCTTCACCACATTTAATATTGCCTCATCCATGTTCTGCTCGTTCAGGCCATCTGGCCTGGGAAGGCTGCCCACATGCGTTGTCCTGACTGACATGAGCTCCTAAATCCCAGCCGCATATATAACGATAACGCTTACCACCAATAATCCTTATGGGAATTGCTTTAGCCTTGCGTACAGGTTAACTGAATCCACGCTTTCAACTTTCACATTTACCTTCCTTCCAAGCAGGCTTTCCTGGCTGCGGACAACCACCTGCTTGTAAGCAAAGTTCCTTCCCTTCCAGGTTCCGGGCTTGCTGCCAGCTTCAGTTATTATCGCCTCGCCCTCCCATCCAAGCCAGGCTTCGTTTGCCCTCTCAAGCAGCTCCAGTATCAGCTCATATGCCTGCCTGCTCCTCCTTGCCACAACCCTGCTGTCAATCGGCTTCAGCTTTGAAGCTTCAGTTCCAGGCATTGGCCAGAACTTTGACAGGTTAACCGATGATGGCCTGACCCTCTCAAGCAGGGAAAGCGTTTCCTGGAAGTCCGCTTCGGTTTCCGTTGGATACCCAACTATTATGTCAGTTTCAATTGTGCTCATTGGCAGCTTTTCCCTTATTTTGCCAGCAATCCCCTCAAACATGGATGCCCTGTATCCCCTCTTCATATCATGAAGGACCCTGTCGCTGCCAGATTGAACCGGCACATGAAAGAACTGATATATGCGCTCACTTGGGAAGAGCCCCAGAAGCCCCTGAATTATGGCCCTGGCGAACTGCGGCGTCATCATCCCAACCCTTACTTTGAATTCAGCTTCGATGCTTGCCATTTCCTGAAGCAGGTCTGGCAGCCTCTTTCCCCTGTAGTAGTATGACGCGACGTCCTGGCCGGTTAGCTGGATTTCAATGGCCCCCTGCCTGACTGATTCGCTGGCTGCCCTGATTATCCCTTCAGCCGGAAAGCTGTAGGCGTTTCCCCGAGAAAACTTTGTAGCACAGAATGAGCAGCTGTAGTTGCAACCCTCCTGTATTTCTATTACGCCTATCGTTG
>JAVRLU010000047.1:0-10795 GCA_031961165.1 Thermoplasmataceae archaeon | reverse complement strand
CCGGGTCCTTTATCAGGAGGTTTGTACATAATTCCCTGTACCGAAGCATTTACTAAGGGGAGCCCTTGTCCATCAAATACTTGGACACCTATAGATGGTACCGGACCAAAGGGGCCAATCTCCTCTACTGCCATACCAGTAAAGGCAATGGCAAATGCCGACATAACCATTATCGAGGCAATCATCACACCTTTTTTCCTATTGGACGTAATAAAATTAAACATGATATATATTAAAACAATTTGTAGTTTCGATGGCTAACTTATCTCACCATGAAATATGGCATATTGTCAATAAAACCAACATACTTTAGCGAAATGCTCAACATTTTACATTCATAAAAATGTGTACAACTTGTTCACTTAAAGATTCTCGGTAGTTCTATATTTTCAATTAGTCATATTTTTCGAAAATATAGAGAACATTCTTTATGATAATGATAGCAACTGCTATTATCTCTTTGTTTTTTCCCTGTTCTATTCATCGAAGAGATATATTTTTTCATTCCTTTTGAATCTTTGAAATTTCCTCCTTCACATGGATTCCTGTTTCTTCATCCTCAAAGAAAATGTAAGTACCTTTTATTGATCTTGTTAGAAGCACATAATACCTGTTTTTAAGAAGATCAATTGCTTTTTTAGGATCTTTTCTTATGGTATTTTTAAGAGAATATTGCGCACCTATCATATCCCTGATAGGATCCGGATTAATCTGCCATCCATTCCTCCAGATCAGGTCACGTCCCCATACCAGGCCGGTATAATCGGCCTCAAAACCCTGTGATCCATAGACCGATGCACAGTAATTTAGCGAATCAAGTTCCCCCATCCAGTACTGTGGATATTCAGTCTTTTCATTCATCAGCCAGTAAATGTCTATGCCCTTATCCTTATAAATATCAAGACCGGATGGGAGCGGATAGCCTAACCTCCTGTTCTCCAGTCCCTTTGGATTCTTTTTATCTCCCTTCGACTCGGTGAATGCGCACAGTAAGGCAACCTTTCTTCTTGTAGCTTTCTTTAAACTGAGATCCCCAATCATCTTGGTTATGTCATCGTAAATTTTTATCTCAAAATCTATACTTTCAGGAGCATTTTCGTCCCAGAGAAGATGCCTGACATATTTAATATAGTTCTTCGGAGTCCTGAAAATAGATGAAAGATGTCTTTCTTCAAAATTTTTGCTATACTTCAGGAAATTTGATTTCGTTCCAACCTCATCACCTATAAGTATCTGTGAATCGTCATAGAAATATACCTTCACCCGGGATCTTTCCTGTGTCCTTTTTATAACGGATTCTGTCATTCTCTGTGCTTCATCATATATTATGAGATCCACGTTTCCAAATTTATTTATATTGAAACCTTCCTCGCCTATCCCCATATTCCTGCCTGTTGAATAGAATTGTATAAATGAACTGAAATCCTTACCATCTTCGGTTCTTAGTACCTCCCTTAGGGTATTCAGCAGTCTGTTGTTTCTGTATGCCAGCAGTGCGTTATAACCATCTGAAACGGATTCAAGCAAAAGCTGGATCGCCACAAGGGTCTTTCCTGAACCACTCTGGCCATTAACAACAAATGTTTTATCTTTGCATTTTTTATTCCTAACCGCAGTTAAAACATCATCGACAAGTAAAGTTTGCTCTTCCGTCAGTCCATATCCCCTCCCTAACAGAACTTCCGATGCATTTTCCAGTATTGCTTTCCTGTTTTCCTTGATAAGTCTTATTAGATCGTCGCTCAATCTGAATTTTCCATTTATTATTGCTTCTATCTCACTCCTGCCGCCTGGGCTTCCCAGGGATTCTATTTCACGCTCTAGTTCATTAATTGTGTGAACTATTGTGCATTTATCGTTTTCATAGGTCCTATTGTTGTAGAGAAAAATAATTCCACGAAATTTCATTTTTTCAGAGGATGAGTGGAAATAATTAAATTTTGATACATAGCCTTGCAACTGATAGTATGGATCTATATGTTTCTCGCCATCAGCTATAACAACTCTTTCAGATATTATTTTTATATCCCTCCATCCCTTTGCCTCTATAACCAGGGCTTTATCAATATCTATGGCTAAATAATCAGCCCTTTCAAGGGATATAACGGGGCACTCGGCAAGAATTGTGTATTCCTTCAATTTCTCCATAAACTTTGAATCAAGGCTTTCCCATACTTTAGATTCTTCAATTTTCGGATATTCATTGTAATATTCGTGATAACCTCTTTTCAGGGAGGAAATCAAATCATTTACATTATCAAAATCTCCAATAACAACTGGAATAGGCACATAATATCATTGAATTTTCTATATTTAACTTTTTCGAGACAGTCAAATCTTAGTTGAAATTCTCTCATTTCTGTTCGTGATAGCAGAATCATGAAATGTGTTTCCAGCATTATTTTCCGCGTGAATGCACTGAACCGGGGCATCTCATAAATTTAACTGATGTCACAGAATATCAACGAAAATTTGACACCTATCTTCCGATATGTCTCTGGTTTCAATTTTTCACCGTTCACTGATGGCACCGGCCCCTTATAGCTGGATAGTGTGCTTACTTCCCGGATTATCTCAAGATCGAACAGGGGTTCAAGGGCCCTTTCAATTGTCCGCTCTGAGACACCAAGGCTTTCCTTAAGCCATGATTTCATCTCCTTCCGTGTAAACGACCGTCCGTTCATGTGCCTTGCATACATTATGAGAGACAATGCTGCTTCCGCCGTTGCATATTCGCCTCCCCGCTTCCCGGGGCGCTTTTTACCCTTGGTGTACTGGAAAGGATCAGTTGACCGCTCTTTCTTCTTGTAGGTCAATTATATCATAAATGTTATACATTCGTTACATTTATGCATACCTGTATATTTTAAGACGATTTTACATTTCAGTAAATGCATGTGCTCTTTCGATATATGGGTTCTATGGAATCCGAAACCATTCTAAAATGGCAAATGAATGTGCGCAAAGTAGGAGATTCCTATTATATTACATTATCTTTGGCGTACGTAAAATCAAAGAAAATCGATCGTTACTGGATATGCGAATACTTGCTTCAATCTGATGGAACTCTTAGACTGAATTTTAGACTGCCAAAAACGCAAGAGGTGGAACCGTGAAAGTCGATCTTAGGCCCCTGAAATCGAAAGCATTGACCTTCTCTTAACCCGTTAAATCACTTATTCTTAGCGAGACCAACACAATGGATGCCGCTGCCTTCATTGACAAGCTTGTCACATAGGAGAAGCTGCTTAAAATGGGAGTCGAACTGAAATGAACCATGGAGAAACCCCCCTTGGCCGTGCTCAGGTCAATAATGCCGCTGGAGGTAATGATTTTTGCGGTACTGCTGACGAACTGAGGCCATTAGGATACTTTCTGTAAGATGGGGCAGAGGCCTCATCCTCTTCTGTACAATTTATCCATTTGGCTGTACAGCTCATCATGATGATTGAAAAGTATGAAAATAACCATGCATTCCGGTTCCAGAAAATACTTGTAGGCAAGAACATAACGATGATTAAATACGGGAACCACCCTAATATTTTTGGGCCAGCCGTGTTTTTGATCTCCGATATCCGGATTATCAGTTACCTTTTTTATTTTCTTTTCCACCTGTTTTCTGATATCTGCGTCCAAGGAATCTATATCGTTTAGAATGGCACTAATGTCAGATTTGCATGTCATAACGATACACGCTTATATCCCCGTATTCCTCTGTTCCTTTTTTTTGATGTTTTCTGCGTCCTTAAGTTCTACCAGTTTAATGAACCGCTCATCTGAAATAAGCGCCCAGTACTTTGCGTACCCGTCAAGATCTATCGTGTCTTTCAGGTTTTCAGCCTCTTCAAAGGGTTCGGTGCTATCTGCAATTTTCTCCAGATCCTTTCCGGTTTTATCCATATACTTATGCAGAACCTCCTTAAGGAAACCTTCAATTTCCGGGTCTAATTTATCTACTTCTTCAGGGTTAATTATACTTGATTCTTTTACAGCGTATCTGCCCTTATTTTTATTTATTAAAGTAATATTTTCATCTTCATCTTCTATATTCATTATGTCAGCAGAGAAAGGCCCGTAATAATAATGCACGAAGGAAAGATCTGACAATCTCTCGCCATATTTTTCAATGTATTCTATTTCTGCAAGGTAAGTTAGTTTCTGCAATTTCTTTTGTGGTAAAGGCCCTGCAATTTTCAGGATATTTTTCACTAACTGTACACCGGTTAATACCATAATACTATAACAATACTAAAAAGATATATAATATTGCTGGCCTATGTACCCTGCATGATTTCCACATAACGATTTCCGTGCAGATAATGAAACTCTTTCAGTCGAGGCAATGCAATAATGTTCACGTTATGAGACTTGTTCGCTACTTAAATGCCCTTTCGACATCCTTATAGATGCAAGATCGAAAGTCCCTGAGGCTCCAAAATGTAAAATGGCAAAAACAACACGCCATAAGTACTGGGAATCCTTAAGAACTGAAATCATAGTCCCTCTGCATCCACCTCTAAATACCGCTCTTTGATAACCGATCCGAAAGCCTGTTCACTGTGAAAAGCAGAAAAATGAGCGGGCCTGTAATAGCGGCTTCTACGTATCCTTACCTTATCTTTCTCAATTCTTAATCCGGCCATGGTTCAATTAAGATTTTTCCATGTAGTATTTTTTTTCGTAAAACACTGATTGGAAAGCTAAAAATCCTTACAGACCATAGGGTGATTCCTGGATTCATACAGAATGACATTAATGTTCAAGACATAATATATGTCTTGGAAAACTATCCAAGACATTCGATTTTTCCTATCATGGTGATAACATATGCAAAAAACGGGGTTTTTAATGTATTTATGTGTAAGACACAGCGTATGTCTTACAAAACTATGTAAGGCATTCGTTTTCCTTTACCATGGAGGGATCATATGCAAAAAATCAGAATTACAGGCCCTTTGATATGAATATAGGCATGAAAGTTCATATTTTCGTATTTAAATATACAAGACATATTTGTCGGATCTTCACATTTAAATGTGAATGATAAGCCATAATTCAGGAACTATGTTTATGCAGATCTTTTCGTTTGTCATCTGCACGTCCTTACAATCCCAAACCTGTCCATTATGGTTTATCGCCCGGACCCCCAATAAGGGTTGTTTCATTACGGGATCCATTTCGTCTGGCTTATTATGATTTTATGTTCTTCAGGCATTTTCGCCCATCTCTCCGTGCTGCCTCCGTTCGGTCGTACTCTGCCCCAAAATACCCCTGGAACGGGAGAAGATCCTGGCATCCACAATATAAAGCAGCAAAGGATCCAGGGATTTCTGGAATCTAATGGACAGGATAAGACCCGATCACATGGAAAGTATTATGGATGCAATTGATAAAGTGATTATTCCGTGATTTATCCAATATTGCCAAGTGATTGAATCTGCATGAATGGACGATCAGCATATCGGGCAGGAACTCCGTCAGCGTATAGCCATACAAATACAGATCGATATTTCAATTGAAAATTAAACTTCTGTTGGATGAAGATAGATTTATATAATGCATGAATATATCCTAAAGTCCGTGGAATGGCGTTTCCACCGAGTAAACCGCCGGTTCGTGCTGGCTGATGACGCCTACCTGAAACTGGTGGATCGATATGGATACGGTAATTCTGGCAGAAACGCTCACGCAATATCTTTTTGTTGTTCTTAGCGCGCCATTGTTTGCCGGAATACTTGCAAGATTCAAGAGCATGGTTGAATCCCGCATGGGCCCGAGTATATTCCAGCCGTACTACGATCTCTGGAAGCTTTTCCACAAAGTTACTATAATACCAATCGGTTCGGGATTATTTTTCAAGTACATCCCCTACATTTTATTCGGAATATATTCACTTATAGCGCTTATAATACCGGTCCTGATTCCCGCACCCATATTCTTTACTGCATCCGGCGATTTTCTCAGTGGTGCAATACTTTTCTCCCTTGCTGCATTCTTGAAGAATGCTGCTGCAATGAATTCAGGAAGCAATTACGCAGCCCTGGGAGTATCAAGGTCCATGTCCTTCAATTTTCTTTCTGAAGGGACGTTAATTACAGTTTTTATCGCAGTTTCGCTTTTAACTGCTACAAATAATCCGTATATCACCAGCGCTTTTCTTGTATCACACCCCCTTGAGAACCTTTCACTCGCGCATATATTCTCAACCCTGGCCTTTTTTATGCTGTTCTTCTATGAAACGGGAAAGATACCTATAGAAAGTTCGGGGCTGCAGGAACTTGGAATGATAGATGAAGGCATGAATTACGAATACAGTGGCAAGCTCCTTGCCATCAGCAAATGGTCGTCATACATGAAGCAATACCTTCTTGGTTCCGTTCTGCTTAATGTTTTCCTCGTTCCATGGGGGCTTTTTTCATCATCACCATATTTCCTTATCGATCCTCTCGTAATGATTGCAAAATGGCTATTTCTCATATTCATCGTTTTAATTGTTGAGACGACCCTCGCCAAGGTCCGGCTGTTCAGGGTGATGGATTATCTTGCTGCCGCGTTCACGTTTTCCATACTCTTCCTCATATTTTCTGAGGTGATACCGTGAACAGCATAGATACGGTTGTATATCTGATCGCCAGTATCGTAGCAATTTCTGCTTTTTACATTCAGGGGCAGGAATTCATCGTTTCAATGATACGGGGCCAATCGATCCAGTCAATCCTCATAGCAATTGTAGCATTTATTATAGGATGGGAAGAAAGATCATACGACTTTTTCATCCTCGGGATTCTGATAATTGTCCTGAGGGCTTTTTTAATCGATTATTTTCTCCAGAAAAGGGTACCTAGACAGAAGGTGTACCTCTATGAAAAGAAGGTCAACCTTTCCTATCTTTTCCTTCTTGATCTCATATTCATTGTCCTTTCCGTGTTCATAATATATTCCATAGCATTCTCCGGAATTGTGCTCCGTTCTTTTCTGGGGAATTCCGGCAATTCTGCTGTACTTGTATTCCCCCTGACACTTTTCTTTCAGGGGCTATTCCTGATAGCTTCCAGAAAGACAACATTTACCCAGATAATCGGCTATGTTGAGGAGGAAAATTCCCTTGTTCTCTTCGCAATGTTCCTTCTGCCAATACCCATAATCATAGAGGCAAGTGTTTTTCTTGACGTCCTGGCACTTGTGGTAATATCATCTATAGTCGTTCTTGAGAAATTTACCCATGAACCTATGGAGGAGTTGAGAGGATGATCTACGGCGAATTTCTTGCGATTCTAGTCATTCTTCTGCCACTGGCAGCCGGGATATTTTATCGTAATCGTATAAAACAGGCCTCGGTGGTTGTCGCCTCCATAGATCTGCTTGCCGGGATCGCCATGTATTTCATACGCCCGGATGCGGGCTTCTTCTTTGTACAGAATTCAACAATGTTTTTCATAATAATGGTGATCTCGGTTTACCTTCTTTCCGTTATATATTCGACAGTGTACCTGAAGGGAATCGAAGTCATGGGAATCAGCGAATCCACTTATTACCTTCTCCTTAACCTGTTCACCGTATCCATGCTATTTTCCCTTGAGGTCAACAACTATGGCCTGATGTGGGTTGGAATAGAGGCAACTACAATTTCATCTGCACTTCTTTTAATCACGGAAAAAACCGAAACCTCGCTGGAGGCGACGTGGAGATATATCGTTATAGTATCCGCAGGTGTAACTTTTGCCTTCATTTCCATCATACTGATTTACTATACCCTCGGAACACTTTCGGTCTCTGTTGCTATAGCCTCGCATGTGCATTCAAGGATAATGGTTCTAGCCGTTTCACTCGCCCTGATAGGTTTCGGTACAAAGGTCGGTGTCTTTCCCGTGCATACCTGGCTTCCGGACGCGCACAGTGAGGCCCCATCACCCGTGAGTGCCATGTTCTCCGGTGTCCTGCTCCCCACAGCACTCTACGTACTCTACAGGGTTTATGAAATCGAGCCTTTACGGAATCTATACGTCTGGTTTGCTGTGGTTTCCATAGCGGCGGCATCAATATTTATCGGCTACCAGACCAGGTACAAGAGGATGTTTGCATACTCCACAATGGAGAACATGAACCTGGCGCTTCTTGGCCTGGCTGCAGGCGGGCCACTGGGGCTGACGGGTGCGCTGCTTTTACTGCTGTCCCACAGTTTTGGAAAGGCCGGCGCTTTTTATTCTTCCGGAAACATCCTGAGATTCACTGGAAAGAAGAAGATAGAAGAGGTCAGTGGCATGGCCAGATCCATGCCGTACACATCCACTTCCCTGATAATGTCTTCGCTGGCTGTTACCGGCGCACCCCCGTTTGGGACATTCTTCGGCGAGTTCCTGATACTCGCTGATATCCTGTCCCTGCACATGTATGCGCAATTCATCATAGTGATAATATTCCTGGCCACAGCATTCATATCAATGAATTATAACGTAACGGGAATGGTGTTCAGCGATTCCCATCCCGGCAGGGAGAATAGGGGAATCATGCAGGTCCTTTCCATAATTTCGTCTGCAATTCCCCTTTTCATAGGGGTTTTTTATCTGGTGATGTACATTGAGATATTATAGATTCGGCAAACCTGAAGGCAGATTCATCGGGAATACTGAAAAATATTCAGTATACGAGAGAACAATATCGGATAAGAAAGTGGACATTTCCTATGAAACGTACCGGAATCTTCCGGGAGAGTTCACCTTTGCATATGGGCCTGCAACCGGTGGATTACTTGAATCCGTAGCTTTTGATATGCATACTCCGGGTGAACTGATAAAGCACGTCGACGTTGATCCATACTGCAAAAAACGTACATTGAGGATCAGTGGTCTTGATCCGCGGGATGCGCTGCTTATGGTGGAGAGGATCAACGGCTTTCATGCCGCATCAAACGCTATAGCTTTTGAAATTGCCGTTGAAGACGCGCTTGGAATAGAAGCACCCGATTCTGTACGATATTCACGATTGATAATGATCGAGCTGGAAAGGATGAGAAGCAACCTGGAAGTGGTGAAACGGCTGTGCGAATCGGCGGGTTTCGGCGTTCCACAGAATCAAATAGCTTACCTCAGGGAAGAAATGTCAAGGATAATCTCCCGGGCCGCAGGCCACAGATACTTCTTTTCTGCTTCTTCTATAGGCGGGTGCAATTTGAATACAGATAAAATGGATCGTCACGTTCAGAAGATCAGGGAGGATTTTTCCGGAATTTTCGAGGGGCTTTTGCAGTCAAAGATATTTCTGAACAGGCTCCAGAACAACGGGGTTATCGAGGGAGGAAACCTGATCGGGCCGGCGGCAAGGGCAGCCGGCATGGAAATTGATGCCAGAACTGATAACAAAGATCTTCCATACAAAGAACTCGGTTTCAGGCCATTCGTGTTTGATGAACCCGATGTATTTGGCAGATTCTATGTGAGAAGCCGGGAAATACTGGAATCCGCAGAAATGATATCAAGATCCATTGAATACAGCGGAAATTCGGATCCCGCCAGTATTTCACATACGACAGGTGAAGGGGCAGCGAGGATTGAGAGCCCGCAGGGTGATCTTTTCTATTACGTAAACATCGAAAACGGGATCGTGAAGGATCTGCAGATTTCATCCCCATCACTGATCAACATTGATGCATTTATAAAATCCATGGCAGGAAATATATTCACCGACTACCATTTCAACTGGGAAAGCTTTGGAATATGGATTTCTGAACTTGCGGTGGTGATAAGATGAGCAGCCTGTGGTTTCTCAATGGAATAAGGAAGGGAATAAAAACGGAAAAATTTCCTTCCGCAGAACCTGTAGAAGCACCGCTATGGCCATCCAGCCTTGCAGGAGGCGACAGCGATAAATGCCCTGTGAACGCCATAAACGACGGTGTATGGATCAGGGAGAAATGCATATTCTGCCGCAGGTGCCTGCCAGATTTAAAGCCAACCGGTGATCAGGATATATTCACAATAAAAAGCGGGAATAATACGTTCAGGCGATCCTTTCATGTGTTTCCGATTGATTCCGGTGCCTGCGGGGCATGCAACATGGAGTTCTTCAGCATATTCTCACCGCAGTACGACGCAAACCGTCTCGGTATATTTGTCGTCAATACGCCCCGCCATGCCGATGCCATCATTGTTATGGGAACCATGACACCGGGCATGAAAGACGCTCTTAAAAGATCCTATGATGCCATGCCAGAACCAAAACTTATCATCGCACTCGGGACATGTGCATTATCCGG
Organism: Thermoplasmataceae archaeon; assembly: GCA_031961165.1. Classification (GTDB taxonomy): domain Archaea; phylum Thermoplasmatota; class Thermoplasmata; order Thermoplasmatales; family Thermoplasmataceae; genus JAVRLS01. Next base: position 543 of record JAVRLU010000047.1, on the reverse strand, counting down.
GGGTATCACCGGCGAACCCGCGTTGGACAGGGAGAAATATAATGTTGAGATTGCTGGATGTCCTCCTTCCCCTTATACAATACTGGCTGCCCTTAACGCCGCCAGGGGAAACGGCAAGCGCCATTACAAAGAAAAGGAAAAACACACGGAGGTGAAATGAATTTGCTTTCCTATCTTGGACCGGTGCTCTTCGGAATTGCCGCACTTACCGGTATATTCAACAGGAAGGCGTCCTACCTGATTCTTTCAATTTCTTCCGTGGTATTTGCAGCCACACAGTATGTACCGGGTGATTATCTCTCCTACTATTCTATCATAGCTGCGATGGTCTGGTTTTTTGCAGGCATGTATTCATTATCTTACGGCGAAAAGTACGGGAAATGGCTGGCATCACTTATGTCCCTGACCGTTCTTGGGATGGCAATAATACTGGTTTCAAACAACTACCTTGCGCTAATTTCCGGATGGGAAATAATGTCTGTTCCATCTTACGCCATAGTCGCACTGAATAAGAATCAGAAGGGGCCGGCCTTCACCTTTATG
>JAVRLU010000046.1:0-10824 GCA_031961165.1 Thermoplasmataceae archaeon | reverse complement strand
CATAGGCAATTCATGTATGTAAGGGCTGTTCTCTGGCAATTCTTAAAGTTTTTTGCTTTTTGAACGTAAGGGATTTGCAGTTTGGAGATACTCCCTTTTTCCGTCACTGTACCTGCGTTGCGCCCCGTATTTTATTAAATTTAGGGGGCCTATTAGCAATTATTTAAAATCGGCCTGCTAATTTACTCGAGTATTTTTGGTTCTGCTTTCATTTTGGCATCAGGGGCTATCAACGGAAATTCAACGATCTCGAAATATGGATACAGTCAAATCTTATTCGAAATTTCTCATTTCCGATCGTTATAATAAAATTAAGAAATTGGTTTTCAGCATTATTTTCCGCATGAATACACTGAACCAGGGTATCTCATAAATTTTACTGATGTCGCAGAATATCAAAGAAAATCTGGGATCTTCTAAATATTGAAAAATATTTAAACAAGATATCAATAGGAAACATAATGGCAGTAAATATCAATGAACTTGAACAGAAGTGGATAAATTACTGGGATGAAAACAATATATATAATTTCAAGCCGGATCAGAGGGATCGCGTTTATGTAATAGATACCCCTCCACCAACAGTATCTGGAAAAATGCATATGGGACATGCGTTCTCATATCCGCATATCGACTTTATAGCCAGGTACAAACGGATGAGAGGTTACAGTGTGTTTTTTCCATGGGGATTTGACGACAACGGGCTTCCAACCGAGAGATATGTTGAGAAAGAGCTGAACATAAAACCCAATAAGGACAACATCAATCTTTTTGTGCAGAAATGCCGTGAGGTGAGCGAGGAAAGTGAAAAAAAGCTCCTGCTAGACTGGAAAAGGCTCGGAATCAGCTGTTCATTCAACGATTACTATGTTACGAGTTCTCCAGAATCGATAAAGGTCTCGCAGGAAATGTTTCTCGATCTTGTGGCAAAGGGCAGGGCATACAGGGACTCGGCTCCAGCCATAAGATGCCCTGTTTGCAAGACGGCAATATCGCAGATAGAAATGAAGGATGTCATGATGCATTCCCTTCTTGTCTACATAAACTTTAAAACGGATTCAGGGCAGATAACCATCGCAACCAGTAGGCCCGAACTCCTCGGGGCCTGCGTTGCAGTATTCGTCAATGGTAACGATCCAAGGTATTCCAGCCTCATAGGGAAATATGCATATGTGCCGATTTACGGAAAGAAGGTTCCGATATTATCCGATGATTCCATAGACATGGAATTCGGAACCGGTGCTGAAATGGTCTGTACTTTCGGAGACCAGAACGATCTCGATCTCTGGCGCAAATATTCACTTCCGCTGTCCATAGTAATCGATCATGACGGAAAGATGAATGAGGCTTCCGGCCAGCTTAAGGGAATGACCATAAACGAGGCAAGGAAAAAGATAATCGAGATGCTGAAAGAAGGCGGATTCGTATTAAAGACAGAGGAAATAGAACATTCTGTAAATACCCACGAGAGATGCGGAACCCCTGTCGAAATATTCATAGAAAAACAGTGGTTTATAAAGTATCTGGACCTGAAGGATGATTTAATAGAAAACGGCAGGAAAGTGCGATGGATACCGGAATATATGAGGACAAGATACGAGAACTGGGTCAACGGGCTCAAATGGGACTGGTGCATATCAAGGCAGAGGTATTACGGGGTTCCATTTCCTGTCTGGTACTGCAGGAATTGCAATGAGACAATATACGCAGATAAGGAAAGCCTGCCCGTGGATCCGAGAACTGGGAACACAAATATCGTATGCCCGAAGTGCGGATCATCCGATGTTGATCCGGAAAGGGATGTTATGGACACATGGGCCACATCTTCAATCACGCCGAGGCTTGCACTCCAGCGCAAGTCTCTTTTCCCGGAATATTACCCGGAAGATCTGCGTGGGCAGGGGCATGACATAATATCCTCATGGGCATTCACAACTATTGCCAGATCAAAAATACATGATGATAAGATTCCATGGAATAATATCATGATAAGCGGAAACGTTTACGATATGCACGGAGAAAAGATGAGCAAGAGCAAGGGAAACATTGTGGACATATACTCCGTTGTGGACAAATACGGTGCGGATGCTCTGCGTTACTGGTCATCATCAGTTCTTCCCGGCGATGATATAAAGATAAAGGAACAGGACTTCATCCGGGGGAAAAGGACCGTAATAAAGCTCTATAATGCACAGAATCTCATAGATATACTCAGGGAAAACGCAAAAATCAAACCTGTCGATGACGTTCTTTTACCTGAAAACCGCTGGATCCTGACAAAGCTTTCCCTAGCCGAAAAAGCGGTTACAGATTCAATGGAAAATTATTCTGTTTCCAGGGCTAAATCCACTCTTGATGATTTCTTCTGGAGCGATTACTGCGACAATTACCTTGAAATGATAAAATATATAATATCGGAATCCAGGAAAGACGGCAATATGGAAGCAGTCAATGAAACACTTTATGTTGCTTCAAAAAGTCTAATGGACATTATAAAGATGTATGCACCTGTGATGCCATTTATCACAGAGGAACTTTACCAGAAGATGGATTATCCTGATAAAAAACTGAGCATACACCTGGATTCATGGCCGGCAACGTATGCTTCATATGAAGAATCCGGTGATATTGATTATATTATATCCATCATTTCAAGGATAAGGCTGATAAAATCTGAAATGCACATCTCCATGGGAAAACCCATAGAATCCTTGTCCATTTCAGGAAAGGCCGACATTATAAAAAAGTATGAAAATATTATCAGGGGAATGATGAAGGCAGAAAACATAAAGATAAAGGAATCCACTGAAATAGATGTGGAGGCGGCGTAATTATGACATACTAATAATATTATAATTTATTTTACAAATATTATCCCTGAGCTGGTTCGTTTATTGGGCGATATATCAAAAAGTATCACGAAATGCCAGTTTTTCCTGTCCTGTTATGAAGAACCAAACAATAATCATTTGTGAATTAAAAAAATTAATTAACCTTTCAGTGTTTATGTATAATGCATTACATAGTTATTACAGGAGGCGTTATTTCAGGCCTCGGCAAGGGAACTATAACATCGAGTATTTCCCATATACTGAAGGAATCAGGCTTAAAGGTTACTTCAATAAAAATAGATCCGTACATAAATTATGACGCAGGTACCATGAATCCCTATCAGCATGGAGAAGTTTTTGTACTCGATGATGGTAGTGAAGTAGATTTAGATCTTGGTAACTATGAGCGGTTTCTTGATATGAACCTGTCCGGACAAAACAATATAACGACGGGGAAGGTCTATAAGGAGGTTATAGAACGTGAAAGGCACGGGGACTACCTCGGAAAGACCGTTCAGATCATACCCCATATAACGGATGAGATCAAGCGCCGTATAAGGGATGTTGCCAGAACAAGCAAGGCCGATATAGTAACGATAGAAGTTGGAGGCACCGTTGGAGATATTGAATCAATGCCATTCCTGGAGGCACTCAGGCAGCTTAAGAGGGATGAGAACAACGTAATCTTCGGCCACGTAACCCTTGTTCCGGAAATTGGCCCGACGGGAGAGCAGAAAACCAAGCCAACACAGCACAGCGTAAAGTCTCTCAGGGAGATAGGAATACAGCCGGACATAATATTTGCAAGATCAAAGAAACCTCTGACAGAGGATACAAAGAAAAGAATATCGCTCTTTACGGATGTTCCGGAAGATGGCATAATAAGCATCTATGATGTTGAAAATGTTTATTTTCTGCCGGAAATTGCAGTGTCCGAAGGTGTACTGGATTATATTTCAAAAATGCTGGGTGTGCAGGTCAACTACAAGAACAACTGGACAGAATACACAGAGAATATAAAGAATCCGTCTTCATATGTGACCATAGGTATTGTGGGAAAGTACGTTGATATGCAGGATGCCTACATAAGCCATAAAGAGGCATTCTCCCACGTCACCGGGAAAACAGGCATATCGGTAAAGATTAAATGGATAGATTCAGAAAAACTCAAGAATGATACATCCCTGCTTAATGACGTTGACGGAATACTGATTCCTGGCGGTTTTGGCTACAGGGGTGTCGAGGGGAAAATAATTGCAACAAGGTATGCCCTTGAAAATAGTGTGCCATTTCTCGGCATATGCCTCGGCTTCCAGGTAGCCGTTATAGAGATTGCCAGGCATATTCTCCATTTAGAGGGCGCGAACAGCACAGAATTTGAGCCGAATACCAGGTACCCCGTAATAGACATACTTCCTGAGCAGAAAGGCATAAAGGATATGGGCGGAACCATGAGGCTGGGAAGCAAGAAAGTTCTGATCAGGGACGGCACGCTTGCAAAGAGAATTTATGGAGAAAATGAAATATACGAGAGGCACAGGCACAGGTATGAAGTGAACCCGGAATACATAAAGATGATTGAGGATGCGGGTTTCAGATTTTCAGGCACTGACGAAAGCGGCATAAGGATGGAAATACTGGAAAAGGATAACGATGATAAGTTTATAGCTACACAGTACCACAGCGAGTTCAAATCAAGACCGCTTAAGCCGTCGAAAGTCCATGAGCACCTGGTCAAGCAGGCCCTTGCGTATAAGAGAGCCCGGGAAAATAAGCTGGAATCAGAAGTCCGTCTATAATCCGAACGGGAAGAATAATATATCGAACAAACATGCAATAAGAAAAGTGGTGTTCCATGAAGGAAGTGCTTGACAAACTGGTTACAAAGGTAAACGATCGCTTTTCCAGCGATGAAAAATACAGGGAAAAACTTAAAGATATAAAAAAGAGCATAAATGTGGAGTTTGATGGAAAGGACAGCTATCATTTTTATGTCGAAAATGCACATGTTTCTCCCGTTGAAGAGGGAAAAATTGACGCAGATATCAGCATAATGGTAGAATCGAACGTATTTAACCAGATACTTTCGAAACAGATAGATCCACTCTCAGCATACATTTCTAAGAAGATAAAAATCAAGGCATCACTGATGGACAAGATACTCATATCGGAACTCCTGAAGTAAAGGGCAAGCTTAAGCCGGCCGGGGGCTTATATGGAAATCGAAGAGTACAGGCAAAGGATAACTGCAGATGTAAAGAGGTGTTTTTCAATGGCCGAAAGGGCCAGATCGCTTGGCCGCGACGTCTCCGACCATGTTGAGGTGCCTCTTGCATCGGATATGGCAGAAAGGATCGAGGCTCTTATTGGAATAACCGGAATTGCCGATACGATAAGAGACCTCAGCTCCAGAATGTCCCGTGAGGAGGTTTCCCTTGAGGTTTCCAGGCAGGTTGCAAGGATCTATAAAGATAATAAAAAAGAGGCCCTTGACAAGTCTATCAGGGTTGGCCTTGCCATCCTCACTGAGGGCATACTTGTTGCGCCCCTTGAGGGGATAGCCGATGTTTATATTGGAAAGAACCCGGATGGCACGGACTACGCCGGCATTTCATATGCTGGACCGATAAGGGGTGCAGGGGGGACCGCCCAGGCCCTGAGTGTTCTAATAGGAGACGTTGTAAGGCGGGAGCTTGGCATATCAAAATTTATGGCCACAGATGATGAGATCGAAAGATACATTGAGGAAGTTGAAAGCTACGACAGGATAAAACACCTCCAGTACATGCCGACGCCATCGGAGATAAAGCTCGTCATAAAAAATTCTCCGGTATGCATAGACGGGGAGGGAAGCGAAGAAGAGGAAGTTTCAGGGCACCGCGATATGGAAAGAATAAAAACCAACAGGATACGGGGCGGTATGTGCCTGGTTCTCTGCGAGGGGCTCATACAGAAATCAAGGAAGATACTGAAATACACAAATTCCCTGAAGCTTGAGGAATGGAATTTCCTGTCATCAATAGGTGGAAAGACGGACGAAAAGGGCAACAAAAAGTCGGACAAATTCCTGAAGGATATTGTTGCCGGAAGACCCGTGTTTTCGCATCCATCCCGCCCCGGCGGTTTCAGGCTGAGGTACGGAAGGTCAAGGGTATCCGGCCTTGCAGCGGCATCCCTGAATCCCGCAACCATGTACATAATGGGAAAATTCATAGCAATAGGCTGCCAGATAAAGGTAGAACTTCCGGGAAAGGCTGCAGCTGTGACTCCATGCGACACAATAGACGGCCCAATGGTACTCCTGAAGAACGGGGATCATATAAGGGTGAACGATCTTGAAACAGCCAGGAAGGTTTACAGTGAAATTGAGCAGATAACAGATGCCGGTGAAATACTCATAGCCTATGGAGATTTCCTGGAGAATAATTACAACCTTCCGGTTTCATCCTTCACTGTAGAATGGTGGAAAAAATATGCGGAAAATATAAACTATGAAAATATGGACCAGTTCAGGGCATTTGAAATTTCAAGGAAATACGGCATACCCCTCCATCCGGATTATGATTACCTGTGGCACGATTTAACGATCGATGATCTTGGCGATCTCTCGAAATACATTGAATCCTCATTCATCAGGGACGGAAGCCTTATTATGCCTGTGGAGGCAGGGGAAATACTTATAAAGCTGGGAGTCGAGTTCTACAGGGAACCTGACGGCCTTAAGGTTCCGGAGTACTATCCCCTAATAGTTCCGGTCGGTTTTGACATAAGAGACGGCAAAATTTACAGGGCAAGGAAATACGAAACGAAGGAAACCGTTATGGATACGGTCAATTACCTTTCAGGGATAATTATAAAACCAAGGGCCCCAACCCGTGTCGGGTCCAGACTTGGCAGGCCTGAAAAATCCGGAGACAGGAAGATGAAGCCAATGGTGCACTCACTTTTTCCTGTTGAAAGCTTCGGAGATGCGAGGAGATCAATAATAAATGCTGAAAAGAAAAGCTCTGGAACCTATAAGACTGAAATTTTCATGAGAAGATGCAGGAACTGCGGATATGAATCCCCAACACCGATCTGCCCCAAGTGCGGATCGGTGACTGAACCGGTGGGTGTTAAGGAAACAAGCATAGACATTGGTCTTCTTCTCGATAAGGCCCAGGAACGCGTGAACATTTCAATGTCGGATCTCAAGGAGTTCAAGGGCGTAAAGAAATTAATGTCAAAGGATCATGTATCGGAACCACTTGAGAAGGGAATACTAAGATCGTATCACGGCATATCTGTTAATAAAGACGGCACATGCCGGTTTGATATGTCGGATATACCGATAACACATTTCAGGTGGAAGGAGATAGGCATTAACGAAGAAAAGCTTAAAAAACTCGGGTATGAAGTGAAAGATGTAAATGAAATATTCCCACAGGACGTTATTATTCCGAGGAACGCAGCTACTTACCTTTTTAAGGTATCAAAATTCGTGGATGATCTTCTCGTTAAATACTACCAGATGGAACCGTTCTACTCGCTGGACAGTGAAGAGGATCTCATAGGGCACCTTGTCATGGGTCTTGCACCGCACACATCTGGAGGCGTAGTCGGGAGGATAATAGGTTTTTCAGACGTGAACGCATTTTATGCGCATCCCTTCTTTCACGCTGCAAAACGCAGAAACTGCGACGGTGACGAGGACAGCATCATGCTCCTCATGGACGGTTTCCTGAATTTTTCCGTCCGGTATCTGCCATCAACTAGGGGTGGCTTGATGGATGCGCCTCTTGTGCTATCCGTCCTCATAAACCCGGATGAGATAGACAAGGAAGCAATGAATGTTGATACTCTAACCGAGTATCCGCTCCTGTTTTACGAAGCGACAGAGAAGCACCTGCCTCCATCGGAGATAGAGAACGAGATGATGACCATGAAGGTAAGGATCAAGAAGACCGGCACATACATGGGATCCGGCTATTCCTTCGAAACTTCAGATATAAACAGCGGTATTCTCGTTTCGTCATACAAGACAATAGTATCGATGGAGGAGAAAATAGAGGAGCAGCTCGGGCTGGCAAGGCGCATAAGGGCAGTTGATGCCGATGATGTTGCCGCGAGGGTAATATCAACGCACTTTTTGCCTGACATGTACGGCAATTTCAGGAGATTCTTCTCACAGGAGTTCCGGTGCACCAAGTGCAACGCGAAATTCAGGAGAGTCCCCCTGTCCGGAATATGCCCGAAATGCGGATCAAGAAGCATAATACTTACAATACATAAGGGAAGTGTAATTAAATACCTTGAGGAGACACTGAAGATCGAGCGTGAGTTCAAGCTTCCATTTTACCTTAGCGCGAGGATCGACAACCTTGCCAGAACCATAAAGGAGACGTTCCCTGACGTAGAAGAGGAGAAGCCGGCTAAGAATAAAGAGATTAAAATAACCGGTCTCGATATGTTTTAGAAATGATAGGATCTCTTTTTGTTGTTGGCCCTGCAGGAACTGGAAAATCAACATTTTCAGGTTCACTGCGGGATTATCTGACATTAAACAACTTTGATGCTGCGGTTGTAAATCTTGATCCGGGAGCCGAATTTCTCCCATATGATCCTGATTTTGATATTCGGGACTATATTTCGCTGGACAGTATAATGTCAGAGTACAATCTTGGCCCAAATGGGGCACAGATCGTGGCCGCAGACCTGATAATAAACGAGGCGGAGAAGATTAAGGAGTACATTGAATCGCTGGACGATTATTATGTTATTTTTGATACGCCGGGCCAGATGGAGCTCTTCACCTTCAGGCCAAGCTCTACCGAAACGGTAAAAAGGATATCCGGGGACTCCTCAATGATTGCATTTGTGGCAGACGGGCTCCTGTCAACATCGCCTTCCGGATATATTTCCCAGAAGATGCTTTACGGATCCGTATTCTCAAGATTCTACAGGCCAATGCTTTTTGTCCTGAACAAGATAGACCTCGTACAGGAAGAGGACGTAAGAAACGTAAAAAAGTGGGAAGATTCTGTCGATCTACTCAATGAAGCATTCATGGACGAGAAAGGTGAGATGGAAAAGGACTATTTCATAGGAATACTGCAGGCTTTTCAGGCGAGCAATATGATAACAAAAATATTCCCGGTATCATCAAAGGATTCCTTCGGCTTCGAAGACGTATACGCACAGATGTCGATGTTCTTTTCAGGCGGAGAGGACACAGATCTTTACAAGGAAGAATAAGCTGAAAAACTGAATTAAACGATTTATACATTATTTATATAAAATATGCACTTGTTTGCATAGTAAAAAATTTTAAAGAGTTCCCGTTAGCTGAAGCATGCAGGCAAAACTTCACTGTATTATATGCGGAAACCTTATCTATAACGGCTTATACTGCTCGGAATGCCAGAATGAAATCAACAGATCCAGATCAATAGACGATGAATCCCTTGAGGAATGGATCTCAAATATGAGGGTGGGACGGACGATCCCTTTCGGGAAAGAGGAAAAGAACTTCAAGCTTGAACAATTCGTAACGGCAAAGGAGAAATGAGAATAGTTTTTATTATATTATAATTACTATTATTGAATTAAAAAAGGTTTTTAAATGAAGAAAGAATTAACAAGAGGTGAAAATATGGCAGAAACATGGGAAACAAAGGATAAATTAAAACCAAGGGGACTTGAGGGCATATCGGACACTCAGATTGACAACCACTTTGATGTGCACTATAAGGGTTACGTAAACAAGCTGAACGAGATATGGTCAAAGCTTCCGGATGCTGACCGGAGCAAGGCAAACCAGAACTACAGCGATTTCAGGGCACTCAAACTCGAGGAGACATTCAATTATGGAGGATCACTGCTTCATGAACTCTACTTTGAGGGATTGACTCCAAAGCACTCCGAAGTACCGCAGGAATTCAAGGATGCCGTAGCAAAGGATTTCGGCAGTTATGAGAAATGGCTTGAGGACTTCAAGGCAACAGGAACTGCATTCAGGGGATGGGCGATTCTCGTTTATGATCTGAACTACGGAAAGCTCAGGAATATAGGTTCCGATGCTCACAACGTGGGCCTGATATGGAACTCTATAGCAGTGCTCACCATGGATGTCTATGAACACGCGTACTACGTGGACTACGGCGCAAAGAGGGCCCCGTACCTTGACGCATTCATGAAGAACGTCAACTGGCCCGTAGTTATGGACAGGCTCAACAGGGCAAAAAAAGCATACGAAGCATTCAAGAAATAAACGTATGCAATTTTTTTCAGAAATAAGCGGCCTTATTGAAAGTCCCGTTTCATTGTTGATAAATGAACGGGTAAATTCTTTTATATTTAATGGTAAGCAGAGCAATGATAAGCTGTTCCAGGAACTGTGCTTTTGCATACTGACGGCAAACACATCCGCTGAGATGGGTATTCGTGTTCAGAATGCAATAGGGGACGGTTTTATTTACCTGGACAGGGACACGCTCAGGGATCGCCTTAAGGAGGCAAAATACCGTTTTTACAATGTGCGATCATCTTTCATAGTTTCTGCAAGGTCAATAATAGATGATCTTGGGCACATCGTCAGGGAAATGGATCATACGGAAGCCAGGGACTATCTTGTGGATAACGTGAAGGGCATAGGCTATAAGGAAGCATCGCACTTCCTCAGGAACGTGGGCATATTTGACTTTGCAATACTGGACAAGCATATAATGAAATGGCTTTCTGACGGATATGCGATCAAAAAGAACACAGGAAGAGACAATTATATGTATAACGAAAAAATATTCAACAGCATATCAGAATCGATGGGTATCAAGCCAGGGATTCTGGATCTTTACGTATGGTATTCTGTAACGGGCAAGATCCTGAAATAGATAGGATAACAGTACATCTGCATTTTCTGTATATTCCATAGCAGTTCCGGATTTTTTATTTCCATCAATAACCTTCGCTTACACATGCAAAAATATATTTCAGGCTTGACTGGAAGGAGATCACT
>JAVRLU010000045.1:0-11044 GCA_031961165.1 Thermoplasmataceae archaeon | reverse complement strand
ATTAATTTGAAGCTGAAATCGGATACCGCAAAATATTATTTTACTTGCATTATCATCGGACTTCGATCATGAATGCCTTACTATATGCGCGGCCTGAGACGTAGCTACGTATAGAGAATATATTTATAACCCCATGATGTTATCTTCCGCATGATAGGTGCTATTCTTGCAGGTGGTTATGGCAAAAGGCTAAAGCCGATAACCGATTCAATTCCTAAGGCTCTTGTTGAAATAAGGGAAAATTACACTATCATGGACAGGCAGCTTTTTGATTTCAAGAACATCGGGATCAGCGAGGTTTATATTCTTTCAGGCTACCTGGGGCAAAAGATAGAGGAAAGGTATGGAAGCGAATATGATGGCATGGTTTTCCATTACCTGAAAGAAGACAAGCCCCTTGGGACTTTATACTCAATCAGGAATCTCATAGATCAGAGTTCAGATGAAGACATAATATTAAGAAACGGCGACACCATAACTGACCTTAATTTTCAGAATTTTATAGACAAGGCCCAGTCTTCAGCATTTTATATAACCATGTTCATTACAAAGATGAAGAGCCCCTTTGGCATTGTCGAGACATTTGGTGACCAGATATCGGAATTTAAGGAGAAACCTTATCTGGATTATTACATAAACTCTGGTTTTTATTATATTAAGAAGGAGGCTTTTCCTTATTTCTATGATGAATATATAAGCCGTGATATAGAAACAACGGTATTTCCAAGGCTTGCAAAAGCCGGGCTTGTTGGATCCTACAGGGAGGATACGTTATGGATAGGGATCGACAGCGAAAAAGATCTTGAAACCATACGGAATGAATACCGGAATAGAAATGATATGCAGTGGGGATATTACAAGGGAATATTCGAAGATGAGAAAACAAAGATAACGGAATATTTCATAAAATCTGACATGAAGGCAGAAATACAGTGCAAAGAAAGAATGCTCCTGAGAATCATTAGAGGCAGAGGTACCATAAAAAATGGGAACAAGCAGTTATATAACGAAGGGAGTATTCTTCCGGTTGAAGGCACTATTTCGATAAGGCCGGTAGAAAATACGAAACTTGAAATTATGGAGTATAAATGATATATATGCTTTATGATTTTAATTTAAATGAATGATCATACGAATAATTTTTTAAGAGAAATTTAGTTATATATTAATACGTATCAGAGACATGAACTTGCGTAGCAAAATTTAATAGTAATGATTGGATGATGTTAGGGTTATATGGATATAGTCACCAGAGATGTGCTTCTGCGGGCTTTAGATAATATTTATGGAAAGAAGGGGATGGAACACTTTGCGGTAGAGGAATTATGCGATTTCATTCTTGCTTTCTTTGGTTACGACGATTATGTCCTGGATAATGTCCTGTCATCCGCCGATAGGGATGTATTCTACAATCTTGAAGAATACGGAATACTTGAAACACATCGGGAAGAGGTTTCTATACTGCACGGCAAAGTATGGAGAATAAACCAGTGGAAATACAGGAAGGATAAAATTCAGCAACTCGCATCAAAACCTGCAGATGAAAAGTCAGAAACAAATATATATGATGAAATTTTTAAAGTAATCTGATCGTTTTTTCTATAACCGGGAATATTTACATTTTTATTTAATGCCTTTTATGTTTAAGTTCTGTCCTTGCTGACTTCAGGATCCTTTACTTCTCCGGTATAAATTTCGTTAGCGAATATTGGCTTTATCCTCGCGGCATGAATTTGAGAATTCACCCTTGCGTTCTTAGGTGGGATCTACCAGTATTCATTTTGCATTTTCCCTTCTATCAATCTCCCGGCCACAGTTTTCGCAAAGGAATAATTTCCTTTTGAGACTTGTGTTTCTTCTTCTATATGGATATTGAAAAGGTTATGAAACTTTAAGGAACCTTTATCATGATTTAATACAGGACCCGCCGATTTTTATAAAAAATATGACATCACGGCGGTCAGGGCAGGTATTCCTATAAAAGCAGCATAGGCCGGGGCATCATACAAAAGATGCTTCAGAGGACTCTTCATCGGATCGAATTTATCAACATGAATTTCATATCGATCGATATATTCAACTGCATGAACTCCCCTTGTTTCACCCCTTATAGATAGGCGCCAATCAGCGATCTGCCCCCTTATAGTACCCACGGATCTTCTAAAAATAACGCTTTTTGATATGTGTGGAACTTTTCCATAACGCGGATCGTTTTTATAAAGTGTGAACTTGCCAACGTCAAGGGCCTTAATGGCAATGGAATTCCAGAATTGTGAGATTTCATAATCCATATCATAAAATTTGTTAAAGGTATATAATTTTTTAGATTATGATCCTGAATAATCATTTCAGAATTCCTTTAAGCCCGTGGCCATAGTGCGGTTTGAATAGGCTGCGTATTCTCTGTCGCTTATGGCAATTATCCCGACGGATACATCAAATTTATCTACTTCATCCTTTACTATCTCCAAGAGGCTACCTTCTCCTATACGTGAGTATATCCTGTAGGAAAGCAGCTTTTTTGCTATTTCCTCCCCTATTCCTGTGGCAACAACTGCACCCTTTGTACCTGCATAGATACCTGCTCCTATTATTGGAGAATCTCCGACACGCCCCCTCAGCATAGGGAAAGCCCCCCCTGTTGATACAGCTGCCGCAAATTCGCCTTCAACACGCGCAACCGCTCCGACGGTATCGTGAGAATATGCGTACTTGTAAAAGATCCTGAATTTGTCCGGAATTTCATTCTTTTTGTACTGTTCCTCAAAAGTGCGCAAAAGTTCCCTGGATCTTTCGGTTGACGGATCGTATTCCGGATAGCCCATCATGCGCGCAAATTTTGTTGCTCCATCTCCGGAGATCATAATATGCGGGCTCTTTGCCATGACATCCCTTGCAACAAGCACAGGATTCTTAACTTTTTCTATGCATATGACTGATCCTATATGGTCAGGCACCATGACAGCTGCATCCATCTGTATGCTCCCGTCAATCCTTGGCACTGATCCTGTTCCGGCATTGAACTCAGGATCGTCTTCCATCGTTACGACTGCTTTTACTGCATTGTCGAGAGCACTCAGCTCGGTGCTGGCGAAATTAACAAAATCATTAAGTTTTTTGCTTAGCGAAGGATCCGATCCTGCGCCTCCGTGAACTAGAAGCACATTTTTCATAGCAGGTTATAATAATAGTATTATTAAATTGTTTCAGGAACTCAAGGTCCATGACGGGAACGAATATTTCCAAGTATTAAAAATATTATCAAACATATTTAGCATGGCGAATAAACGTAATTTTTTACATTTCCCCATATTTTCTGCATGACTATGTGTCACATAAAATATGGGCTGATTTCAACGGTCCTTAACATTCTTTGGCCCGCATAAATTATCCAGCGCGAACATATAGTAGATAAAGGCGAGGTACGGCGATCTGTATGGATTAAAATATTCATGCACCGTAAAATCTTCCGGATTTCCCAATGACATATAATATATCAGATCGGATGTCTGCAGGTATCTCCATGTTCTTTTATCGTTGGATTTTATGCATTCCTTTAGATAATTAAATGCCTCAATCTGCATTTCATTTCCAAGCCATGCGGAAAGATCCCTGCTAGTATCCGCCCATGACGTGGTTTTTATTATGCTTACAGTATCCCTTGCAGGATGGGCTGAGGATATTTCTTTTATGTTTATCGTTTTTATGTTAGATTCCTCAAGGTATTTTGAAAGGTAGCGCATAAACTCGAATATTCCTGTTTCCTTTCTCTGGTGTTCGCCGAAGGTTTCATAATCCATATAAAGATTCATTATGTCCCCGGGTGTTTCGTTTATCCACTTAACGTACTTGTCTGCGGTAAGCGGGTAATCCTTCCATAAAGTATTCGAAAATCTGAAGGAGATATTATCGCTCATTGGGTAATTTCTTAGATACAGGTTTATTCCGGATGGGGCGAGATACCTGTAATTCGGGCTGTATTTTCCGGATATTTCGTCTGTGCCCTCAGCCACTATATTTTTAAAACCCATACCTTTAGCCATTTCTGCAATTCTATCGTTATAGATCAGTTCGGTGTTTCTAAATGATTCTGGAACATAATTGAACACATTTTTCATAAGATCAACCTGCTCCCTGACCTGAATGGTAAATTCTTCTTCATTCCATATAGATGAGAGAGAATGATAATAGGTCTCACCCATAAGTTCGCACATTCCGGATTTCACGTAATCTTCAATTGTATCAATTGTCTTCGTGCTGTATTTCATTGCTTGCTCTACAAATGTCCCTGACAGCGAAAAAGTTGATTTTATGCCGCTTTCCATAAGCGTCTGCGTTGCCGGGATATAGGCGTTTTCTGATATTCTCTTAAAGATTTCCCCGTTTTTCTCCTCCCAGAACATATCTTTCGGATCGAGTTTATCCTGCATTCTTAGAGGACGGAGCCTGTATGGCTGATGCAGTTCAAAGTAAAAGACTATATCTTCCATATTGACTTATAAACCTCCATAGTTTTCATTGCCGCCTTTTCCCACGTGAATGAGATCCCCTCGTATTTTCCGTATAGTGAGAGTGTATTAAGCAGGCTTTTATGATTTAATATTGAGACCACATAAGACGACATTACATCAGTATCCCAGTAATCACATTTAAGGGCATTATGTAATGCTTCGCCTACACCGGTAGTCTTGCTCATTATAACCGGGGTTCCTGAAACCATTGATTCCAGTACCGTCATGCCGAAAGGTTCCGAAATAGCCGGAATCACAAAAACCGATGATTTTTTATAATATTCTATGGCCTTATGGAATCCAACAAAACCCGGGAAAAAAACCTTGTCATCGATGCCATGGTCAAGTGCGTATCTTTTCATCTCCTCAAAAAGGTCCCCGGTTCCGGCCATAACGAACCTGACGTTTTTTTCCTCTTCGATAACCTTTTCTGCCGTTTCCATAAAAAATTTTGGCCCTTTCTGGCTGGTTATCCTGCCAAAATAGAGGACTTGCCTTTCTCTAGCAAAGTTTTTTCCAGTAAGATAAGGCAGCGGATCAACGCCGTTGTAAACTGTTGTTATTTTTTTTCTGTCAATTCCGTATTTTTCTTCAATTATGCGTTTTGTCAGATCTGAAACCGCTATTATAGCATCAGCTTCAGCTGCCCCCTCAATTTCCCTTTTTATAATATCGGTCTGCGGATTAAAATATGCAGATCTGTCGTATTCAGTGCTGTGGAAAGTTATGACCAGCGGTATCCCGTATTTCTTTTTTATTCCAATGCCTGCCCTGAATGTTATCCAGTCATGACAGTGAACTATTGAAACGCCATCAGGCTTAAAATTTTCAATTACCTTTTCATTGTAATCGTCGACCGCATCAATAAAATTCGTTACATGGGAATACGGCCCGCCCGCTATACCCCTGTTTATCTTTATCTTCCTTATATCAAAAGGATAATACGGAAATGAAAAACCCATATCCGGAAGATACAGGTCCACCGGTAATATCTTCCCGATTATAGAAAAAAGATTGGATGTATGTATACCGAGGCCACCAGAGAAGGCTGGAGGCAGTTCCCAGCCTATAACGGAGACTTTCAAGGTTCCGTCCCCGCTATCTTGTTTCTTCTTCCGGAACCCGATATATCTTCATAGTATGCCCTTATGAGCTCAGCATAGCTCCATGCCTGCATTATGCATCCCTTTGGCTTTTCCGGATTCAATCCATCAAAAATTTCAGGTATTTTTGCCATGGAATAGATCGGAGAAAAATACCTGTAAAGATCCTGTGCGTCATATCCGTTACGCACCATCGCTGTTATATACGGACCAGCAAGCCACGGCCACACCGTCCCGTTGTGATACGATTTGTCCCTCTCAATCTGCGGTCCAGCATATGAACCCCTGAATCCTGGATCTTTAGGGGAAAGAGTCCTGATTCCATAGGGTGTTGCAAGTTCAGATCTTGATTTATCCAGAAATATTTTTTCATTCATAAGCGGAAAAGGAAGGGAGTATGCAAAAAGGAAATTCGGGCGGAATGAGGTGTCCACGGGATCAATCACATCAGCTATTTTTCCGTCTACTATGTATTCTTTCGTGAATTTTTTCTTGAAATCGGAAACAATGTCAACAACGCGATCATCGACCCTTCTAGCAACGATATTTGAAAAATAGATGAAGGATTTGAGGGCATTGTACCATAGTGCATTTATATCCACCGGCTTTCCGATCCTGGGTGTGAAGGCTATGCCATCATCCTTTGCGTCCATCCATGTCATCGGTGCATTCTTTACCTTTATCATCTTTCCATCAAGGGAGAAATCATCGTTTCCCTCTATGTATGCATCGATTATCTCCTTTACTTTATCGTATGTGGCGGATATAAAATAATTATCCGAGGAATACTGGTAATATTTGTAAAGCGAATATATGAACCACAGGGAAGAATCCGCAGAATACCGGTATGAGTTTCCATATGAGCTGTTAACTATCAGGCCGTTGTTCATTTTTGATATATAATTGCTAAATATGTTTCTTGCAAGTTCGTAGTTTCCGGGTATAAGGACAAGCCCGGGAAGCGAGACGAATGCATCTCTCCCCCATGGACCGAACCAGTGGAAACCGGCTATTATATTGTTATATGTTAGAAAATTAGATGAATTCATTCTTAACGCACTTATTGACTGATCCTTTTCATTGTTATTTCCCCTCTTCTTAAATTTTTCGAGAAGTTTACTGAAACCTGGAACCGGTTTCTCATCCGCAGTTACAGTTATATCGAGAGGATTTTCAATATTTTTGATTTCTATGAAGCCAGGCATATAGAGATCTTCCCTGCTGTTTGTACCCCTTTCCTCTTCAACGGGATACCTGAAATTGTAGTACCAGTAATCCCTATTCACGAACGTTCCGGCCTTTGAAATCCCTATGGAAAAAGTGCCGTCAGAAAATCTATAATAATCCCCTTTATCATCTAGGCTAAATTTTTTCTCTCCTGCTTTTATTGTCCTATGGAAGCTTCGAAACGCAAGGAGCGGAAAAAGTGAGATACTATCTGGAATCGCATTTGAAAATTCATACCTTATAACCACGCTGTCAGAATCAATATCAATGATCAGCGTTTTCTTGATTCTGTTTCCGTCCAGGTTAAATGTCACCACGGGATATGGAACAACAGAATAGTCCTCTATAAACCTGAAGCCTTCTGGTGAAACAGCACCTTCGTAATAATTTGTGTCAAGGCTGTAACTCTTTCCAGAAAAAACAGCCTCCTCAAATAATTTAGCCAGAAGAACATACCTGTCGTAAAATTCTCCGGACGATTTAATGAGGATTCCATGGTATGTCCGCGTGTTTGCAAATGAAACTGTAGATGAAGAATATGATCCGTTTCGGTTTGCAACAAGCCATTCCTCATTAAAATCCATAATTAATAGATTTCGATTTCATAGATAAACGTTTCCAAATGGGGTAAATATTACCATATTTTATGACAATTATGCCAATGAAGATGCCTCCTGCCGGTACTTATTTTTTAAAAAAAGGTAAAATTTTATGTACGAAATAATGTACATTGCAATTTGTGCAAAAATGTTTTAAAGCAGGTGTTTGATATCACCTTATGGTAAGGTACCTTCCGCTTGGAAACGGGCGGATGCTTTTGGCTTTTGATGAGGATTACAGGATTGTTGATTTTTATTATTCCAAATATGCCTCTGAGAATCACTCTGCAGGGCATCCTTTCATGTACGGATTTTCCATAAACAACAATTTTAGATGGCTTGATCGCACGCAAATAAAGTTTATGGATTATTACGATCATACAATGGTGGGTGTGATCGACTATTCATCGGACGGTATTGAATTTGAAAATCGGGATTTTGTTGATATTTATAAGGATGTATATATCAGGTATATTTCCGTAACAAATAAAAGCAATGAAAGAAAAAATATCAAGCTGTTTTTTCATCAGAATTTTTACATTTACGGGAATGATATTGGGGATACCGCAGCCTTTTATCCGGAATTTAACGGCATTCTTCATTACAAGGAGGGACGCTATTTCCTCGCTTCAACCCTGGACGAAAATGGTAAACAGATGGATCAGTATGCAACAGGTGTAAAGGATGTGGGAAATCTGAAGGGGACGTGGAAAGATGCCGAAGACAATGAATTATCTATGAATCCAGTATCCATCGGGTCCGTGGATTCTGTTGTACGCCATTCCTTTGATATTGATCCTGGAAAGCGGTTCTATCTTTATTACTATATAATCTCTGGTCACAGTTACAGCGATATAGAAGATCTGGCAAAGGATGTAAACCTGGAATATCTCACAAAACTCATGAAAAGGACTACCAATTACTGGGAATTATGGTCATCAAAAGTTTCTCCGAATATCGATTCCAACACAAATGCGCTGTTCAGGCGATCATTATTCGTTACAAAGAGCCATGCAAATGCCCTTGGAGCCATAGCCGCATCCTGTGACAGTGATATTTTGAAGATGAGCCACGATGGCTATTATTATATGTGGCCCAGGGATGCAGCTATTGCATCATATGCACTGAGCATATCAGGGCATAGCCAGACGGCGAGAAGGTTTTTCACACTGTCAACATCCCTTCTGTCCAAAGAGGGTTATATGTACCATAAATACAATGTGGATGGAAAACTTGCCAGCAGCTGGCTGCCACATATAATGAATGGAAAACGTATCTATCCTATACAGGAAGATGAAACTGCATTGCTTGTGTGGGTTCTATGGGAATATTTCAACAAATACAACGACATAGGCTTTACAGCTCCGTTTTATGAGGATCTCGTACTGAAGTCTGCTGAATTCATGTCAAACTTTGTTGGTGATGATGGTCTTCCCAGAGAATCGTTCGATCTGTGGGAGGAACGGTATGGCATACATGCGTATACTGTATCAACAGTATATGCCGCCCTTAAAGCGGCTTCAAATTTTGCCAATGTTTTCGGAGACCAGGATCTTTCGAAAAAATATACAGAAGCGGCTGACAGGATGTATAAGGCGTTCGATGAACGGTTTTATTCGGATGAGTATAATCGTTATGCACGCGCTATTATAAATGGAAAGCCGGATTTCACCGTGGATAGCGCCCTGTCCTCGATAGTTATATTCGGCATGAAAGAACCTACGAACTCCAGGGTTGTTTCAACCATGGAAGCAATAATGGAAAAGCTATGGGTGAATGATATTGGAGGAATAGCCCGTTATGAGAATGATAATTATATGCGGATAAAGGACGATAAAAATATCCCCGGAAACCCGTGGATAATAACTACATTATGGATGGCCAGATACTTTATGAGGACGGGTAACCTTGAAAGGGCATGGTCCCTGATTGAGTGGGTTAAATCACATCGCCAGAAATCCGGGATATTTTCAGAGCAGGTGAATCCATATACTGGAGAACCACATTCAGTTTCGCCACTGGTATGGAGTCACGCGGAGTTTATAATAGCTCTTCTTGAATATTCGGCATACTCAATAAATGGCAATAAATGATGTCTCCTAAGAAAAGTGGTGAGTCTTATGCACATGATGGTTCAGGAGATATCCTGTTTTTAAGTAGATGGGAATAGAAAATTCTCTGATAATATCAGGGTATCACCATACAGGTACATGGATTCCACGTTATTCTGTATATATTAAGAAGCCCATAATTTCGGAATATCCGCCAAAAGACCGAAGTCGATATTCAACATATGGAGGGCAATAAAAATGATTTCTCGTAATGCATCATTAAAATGAGTTCTGGAAGATATCCAGATCCGCGATATTGAATTCGTTAACTGCGTGCTGATCAGTTATCTCTCAAGCAAAAGCATAAATATGCGTTATAAATTAAAGTAGAGTTATTGTATACGGTTATAATGGGCTCGTAGTCTAGTGGTATGATGTCGCCCTGACACGGCGGAGGTCACCGGTTCAAATCCGGTCGGGCCCATATTGTATATTTTTATTGGAACCTTTCAGAACCGTAGAACAGATCAACGGCAACAGGTATCAATGATCGTATGGAGAATGCTATTATGACGGTTATTTGATTCTCATGTTCATTTTCGGCATTGTAACCCTTCTCCGCAAGCTTCAGGTTCTTTGAATATTATATAATTGATGTCATATCATAGAGATCGGGAAAATGCTTTCCGATTGTACGACAAAAAAGGGAGTCCTCGGTCGGCAATGATCATAGACTGGTGTGTATCGATTAGGGCACTTTTCTGTATATTTCTATTTAAATACATATATAAAATAAATTTTAGCGTTTCTCATTTTTTTTAAAATTATATTAATAAATTATTTAAAATATAAACTACAGAATATTAATGTTGTCATATATTAATCCCTCACAGATTGTCGTATTTATTCCCACAATTAATATAGATTCGTCTATTAGGTTAGCTCTGATGTAGCTATAATGGAGAACTTGATATATTTTCAATTAACTAAAAAATCAGGTAAAAAAAATTTATATCCAAATACCAAATAATGTTGCTAATGACGCATGAGATAAGAATGACAAGGGATGATCTTATTCAAGAAGTCGCTTCAAATACTAAATTGCACGCAATTTTACTTGAATATCTGGCCCGCTATGAATTTAGATCCCATTTAAACGTTCCAGTAATTATAAGAATATGATTTCAAGTTTATCTGATAGAGCCTTGGAAGAGCTATATCAAATTTTTGTTCATGATGAGATTTTCGCTAATAGACCAGGAAAGGTAGAGGAGTGGAAATTGGCCAATTATATGTTGTATCATCCAGTAGACAGTAAAACCGGTGAGAGAATAACTCAGTTAAAAAATGACTACCCTTTACCAGCAAAAGCTGGAGGTAGAACTCATAAATTGGATGTGGTTTTATTAGATGAATATGACTCAGTTTTGGCTATTGGAGAAGCAAAGGCAAGGGATTCAAAAGTAACAAAAGATGATATCGCAAAGTGGTTTAATATTTTAGATGAATATCTAAGTTCTGAGAATTTCTTATCTCTGGATGCAGCCTATTAT
>JAVRLU010000044.1:0-11439 GCA_031961165.1 Thermoplasmataceae archaeon | reverse complement strand
TGATCAAAAAGGGAATAAATACCAATGAATCTTTGTGATAATGGAAATGCAATATAGACTGCAAAACTTTAGTAATGGCATTTTCAGATATCGATATTCCTCCTTTCACTTAGGTTCGCTTAAACTTAAATCAAGCCCAGCAAGGGCATAGCATCAATCGAGGGCCTCAGATGACGTGTTATGGCGATCCTGCAACTCTTTCACTTATTTAGAAAAGAACTTTTGAATCTCCTGGCGTAATTCAAGTGGAATCAAAGCGACCCGGTACAGTCTCCCCTTATTTGGAATCCTTCCGACGATCAGGAACCCGTACTGCCTAAGTATTCCTATTTCACTTGTGGGTGGATGTTCATTCCAGAAAAGTCCAATATCAAAGGAGAAGTCCTTAGTGAGCTGGCCATATTTTATGACCCAGCCATTCTGGTATACCTTCTTCAGGGCAGCCAGCTGATTCTTCGTGAATTTTTTCTCGAGAAGATCCATAGCGTATCCATTTTCAAGTTTGGAAACAATAGCCCTGATCTTTTCAGCTTTTGTCCGGTAAATTCTCTTATCGATACCTGTCGCTGAACAGATCCCGTCTACCCAAAAAGAAGGAAATTTATTCATTGCAGAGGAAAGCTTTGTCCTGTTGCTGACCAGAATAGATTCATATTTTTGTATCATTGATCTTTCGTATACTTCCATAAGGTCTTCGGGATTGAGTATGAGTCCCTTGTATCTTAAAGAATCATAATCAGGATTTACCCTGCTAAGGACTCCGTTGAACATGTAGTATGTATCCCACCACCGGTAAATCTTTCCCCTTACTACTCCGCCTACCGTGAATAGTTCTCTTTCAGCCCGGGACTCCCTGATCCTGGAAACCGTAACATATCTCTCCCCCGATACAAGTTTTTCCACAAGCATTAATGGATAATGATCTCTATTGATGATCCTGAACGATCCCCTGATCGGATCCCCCATCCTGAGAAACCTCTCTGCCATATCTGGATGATCATGTGACATGTATTTCTCAACGAACTCCTCCAGGACGGTAACTCCCTTTGAGGGCATTTTCTTTTCGGAGATAAACCATGCACAGACCTGTTTGTAATAAAGTTCATCAGGTAAATTTGTTTCATCTGGACATTCATCCCCGTATCGATAACATTCATTTTCGTAGTTTTTTTGGGCATAGTCGTAAAGCAACTGAATAAATTCAGATTCTTCTTCGATCATTTTCATGATTTTTGGAAGCTTTTCCACATCCTGTTCTGTTATTATTTTTTCCATGGCATTTTTCCTCCCTTTATATATATATTTTCATTCACTTTCAGCATTTGAATATTTTCAGTACAAAGCATAATCAATTCATACTTGCTGATTTTCAATAAACTATGTCTTCTACAAAATGATCACTGTGCTTGTCTGATTGGGAGCACTTTTCACAGAGATAAACCGGCTTTCCAGCTTCCTCTGAACAGTACATGCAGATTACAGTGGCTATGGTTGTCTTGCCAGCAGATTTACAGTCTACACAATATTGATACCTGGGCTTGTTCCTTGCTACTATTCTTGGATAGTGTGCCTCCGGATCATATTTATCCGATATCCCCATCAGTGTAACAATATGATGGATCTCTGAACCGAAATCGTATACGTGGCCCAGGCTGTAACCGACAGGAAGCCCAAGGGAAGATATGAGTATTCCCGCACCTGAGCCTTTGCCTTCCGGATTGATCTCCCCGAAGCCGGATCTATACCATTTTTTTCCCGCATAAAACTCGCTTAGGTGATCCAGTAACTCATGATCGAACGCAATCCTTATAGCTCGATCAAGATCTGCAAGAGTCTGATCGCCTCTTATTTCAATGGTACGCCATACTCTCCTTCTACCCTTAAAAGCTACCTTGAATGTAAAAATCTGTGTATTTTTCTTTGTCAATTTCAACATCTTCTCTTTTTTAATCATATTATTGAAAGAAAAATATTAATTTTTCGTTTTTTGATAAAAGCGGTCATTTCACAGAATTTTCAGTGATTTGATAGAACTTTCTCCTCTGGGAATCTTTAAAACAACCTTTCTTTTGAACTTAACCGCACTCTGCCGCTTTTTTCTTTATAAATGCTTGTTTACAAAGTTTTTGCAGTTACTTAACCTCCCCACTTATATGGGGCTTATTCAAAATTCCATGCGTTATTATGCAACAGGATATAAGTACCGCCAAATATGTATTCTCAGGCGAGTGAAATGCATGAATAGGTATATCACATTTCACAGAGATCAGGGAATTAAAATTTAATCATATCGATCCATTTCACATTGGATCCCTTAAAATATTCCTTCATATCCGTTCCGCTTCAACTGAAGTCCTTACCCTGTTGATTTTCACCTCTCTATTAAGCTGTAGCCCCACAAGCAGCAGCATAAGTGGTATCTCCAGCAATGGCCCTATGGCAGTTGTAATTGCAATGTAGGGGTAGGCAGTAAATGCTGCCAGAGCTATTGCAATGCTTACCTCAAAATCACGTGCTGAAACTGTAAAACCTATGGCTGTAGAATCCGGATAGTTGTAACCTGCTCTTCTGGAGGTAAAATATCCGAGATGAAACAGCACAAAGTAAAAGATGAGCATAATCACGCCAATCATCCAGACCAGTGAGGGCGTTCTTACGATCCCGTAGCCTTCTCCCCAGAATATGACCAGTATTGTCAGAAGGAGTGCGATTGTCTGCACCGATCCGAGTGATTTGAGAACCCTGGAGAAGTACTGCTTCTTCTGCAAGGCCCTTCTTGTAATAATTCCAGCAAGCATCGGTAGAGCGAGATAAAGAAGCACACTCTCAAGGATCAGAAAAGGGCTTATGGTAACAGATGTCCTTGCCAATAGATAGATAAGAAATGGCGTTGTTATTATCTGTATTATGGAATTCCATGCCACAAACGATACTCCGAGAGGAAGGTTGCCATGCGCTAGGTCAGTCCAGACCATGACCATCGCAATGCATGGTGCCACACCTAGCAGGATTATACCTACCAGAACCTGGGAGGCAACCGTTGAAGTCAGGAGTCCAAAATGCACATATACCAGATCTACAAAGAGATAAGCAATACCTGCAACAAGGAAAGGTGCAATCGCATAATTTAAAAGTACCATAAGGCCAACTGTTTTTATGTTTTTAAGGCTCTTTCCCATATCATTCAACCGGACCTTTGCCATGGCAGGATATATCATGAAAAACAGGCCTACCGGTATCCCGTAAGTGGCTATTCCGGAACTGTACGATTTGAATCCGTATCCGAGGGCCAGGCCAGCAACAATGGCAATCACTACAAATAGCGGGAAAAGTAGTGTTTTCATACCAAGTTTTCTACCTATGCCCCCATCATTCATAGCGATTTCACCAGTTTCATAAATTCCGGCATGAATACGTCAAGATCAAAGTGTGTCCTTCCGGAAAGTATATGATCAGAGGTTCTCACAACAGGTAAATCCATGTAGGTTGCACCTGCACTTTCCATTTCCGGCTTGATCGAGGCGTGCCCCGTGATCTTCCTGCCGTTCAGCAGGCCTGCCTCAGCAAGTAAAAGTGGAGAATGGCATATAGTGGCAAAGTACGTACCATCACGATAAAGTTTTTTCACCACATCAATTGTGCCAGGATTCTTCAGCAAGTTCGTCGGAGATTTGGCTCCCGGGAAAAATACCAGATCATATTTCTGATTAAAATCTGACAGGAGTGCCGTTGGTGATATCGAATCTACACCAAACATTCCTTTGTACGATCGGTTCTCCCAGGCAAGCACATCGAAAGGTACCTTCTCTTCCTTCAGCCTGTAATATGGAACCCACAATTCCAGATCATGGTAGCCATCATCGATTATAATCCCAATTTTACTCATAAATAGGCATCACATTGTAATATAAATATGTTATTATATGATTTTAGATGCACGAATAATGAAAGCGGCAAGGCTTAATTTTTTACCCTCATCAAGTTCAGGTAAGTGTCCACCAGTGTTTCCACATAATCTTCAGGACTCATTTCATTATCCTTCCACCATACTACATAGCATAATAAGGACCCAAAAAATGCCTTCCTGATGGGGGCAGATATTCTCTGTTTCATAAGTTCTTCCAGTTTCAAAAAGACATTGTCCATTTCCTGGAAGCACATATTTCTCAGTGCAGAATCAATCTGTTTGAATCTTTCCTTGGTTGCCATGGTCATCAGCAATAAGTTCCGCAGATCCGGATCTTCATACTTCTTCAAGAAAGACATGCCGAAATCGGTAAGAAGTTCCTTCGGGCTGTTATAGTTTCTTCTATTCAGATCTGTAATTTCATCTACCGGAACAGATCTAATGGCAGCCCTTTCTATAAGGTTATCTTTCTTTTTATAGTAGAAGAATACAATGCCCTTGCTCACCTTTGCCTTTCTTGCAATTTCATCTATTGTTGCCATATCATAGCCCTTCTTGGAGAAAACCTTGATAGAAGCATTCAGTATCTTATCCTCCTTATTCTCCTTTGTTCTCATAAACTTATAATTTCTACGCAGTATATATATAAATCGGTTGGTCAGGTATAATTGACCAGTCAGTCATAAAGTTTAAATATCTATTGACTATTTAGTCAATTATGGCAAACAATCAAGCAAGAAGTTTAAGGAAAGTAGGCCTGGATTTTGGCCTGATTAGCGGTGCCGAGTGGCTCATAATAATTGCAGCATTCATGGGGAGATACCTGCTCCAGTTCTATCAGACTTCAATAGCATCACTGGCCCTGGCATTTGGAATGGATTCCTTCGAGGTGGGTATAGGATTTGCTCTCTTTACCGTTGCATTTGCCCTCGCAGCCTTTGCAATGAGGAAATTTAAGCCCAGCCAGCTCAAGAATCTTGAGATGATTTCGCTGGCGCTGCTTGGTATCACAATGCCGCTCTATATTTTTGTGAGTGGATTTGCAGAGGTATACGTACTGATGATCGTTGACGGATTTATCACAGGGTTTGTGATGGATTCATTCATGACCATGGCCGGTATGGCATCAATAGATCAGGCAAAGAGACAGGTTGAGCAGGCCTCATTCTCATTCTGGGTTGCACTGGCGCTGATAATAGCTCCGTTCACCACAGCGTACCTGCTGCATCTTGGAATCAAGGAGATATTCCTGATATTTGCAGTGATGGCGTTTGTCGCAATTCCCTTTGTTGCATCCCTCAGGGGCAAATATTCACTCAAATACATGGAGGCAAAGGGGCATAAGGGCAGTACAAGCATAGCATCGCTTTTCAAGAACAGGCAGTTTAACTGGGCCGTTATAGCTGCTTTCGCCTACACCATACCCTTCTACATAATATTCTCTTACGGCGTAATATATGGCGGGATTCTTGGGATCTCAGCTTCAACGGTCTTCTACCTGTTCGCTGCAATGTTCGTCGGAGATGTGGTAACTAGATTCATAATAAGATTGAAATCTCCAATACAGAACAGGAGGCCTTACATGGTATTCGCAGTGACCATCGCACTGTTCTCTGCAGTATTCCTGGCGCTTAGTTACGTATCAATTGCATTCTTTGTCCTGGCGTTCCTGATTGCTGCAATACCTGATGGAATTGCGTGGACTCTCGGCATTCAAATTGCTAATACAACGTTCAAGCCAGAGGAGATAGGAACATCGACATCGTTCTTCAGTTCATCCATGATGATAATGTCCGTCCTGATGCCACTGGTCGGATACATGGCATCAGTAAAATACATCGGATTCACGAATACATTGTGGATATTCGCAGCAGTCACGGCTGCATTCTTCGTATATGAGCTCATACTGAGGCCTGAAAAGAAAGAAATCGAATCTCCGGTACAGTCTAAGTCAGCATAAGGATCCCATGCACAGAAAATCTTAATCATGCCTGAACGGACTTTTCAGGCACACTTTATTATATATTGAACCAAAAGATAATTAAATGTATGGATACCCGGATCGATATCCGCAAAAATTTCGACACAATCATGATCATATTTATTTTCCGAAATTTATGCCGTTCCCCGTTTTGCTTCCGGTAATCCATCAACTTTATCATATCAGGAATCTTTACTTTCGTAATTCGTAATGTTATGGCCATATTAGATCTGTCAAAACAGGCCTTAAGAGATCATCGTTTCATGAATAAAGTAGTTATCCTGGGATATATCGGACGTGAACCGCATTTGCGTCTAGCTATACAAGTAGTAAAACTGTATCACAGAAAAAAAGCTTATGAATAGAAGTAAAAAAATAGAAAATTCAAGTTATAAATAATTCGGATAATTAGTCCCCAAGTTCCTTGATATCCTTCTTAGAGAAAAGTATCTCATGCATTTCCTTGTCGAGTGCGGGATCGTGCCTTCTTATCCACTCAAGAAGTAACATAGCGTGTTCCTTTTCATCATCCCTGTTATGTTCCATAACGTGTTTAAGATCCGCGTCCTTGGTAGCATCCGCACGCTCGTCGTAGAACATCATGGCCTCTATTTCCTCTATCAATGACTGGCGGGCCCTGCTCAGATCCTTTATTTTCTCGCTCAGATCCTCTGAAGTTTCGTATCTTGGCATATTCTAATATTCAGTAAAACGATATAAACATTGCCTATGTAAGATCCGGATCGTTTATCTCTCCGCTATGTATTTTATAAGTTCAGCAGAAATGCCGGTTTTATCGAAATAATTATTTTCATCAGTGCTCTGTATCAGTTCTATGGCATCCCTGATTGCACCATACCTCCTCGTTTCATCAACCAGTTTCCATCTCGGGAATACCTGATCCTCTTCTGAAAGGTTATGATCGGTCAGTATCCTGAAAAAATCCGGCATCCTCCTCTTATAAAGATCCTCATTGCCGGATTCGTGCCACCTGATGATATTGTTAGCCAGTGTTTTCGATCAGTTTATGATCTGCCAGTATCCTTGAAACGGTTTTTGCGAATTCCTGCCTGTCATCCCAGTCATTGTCCACTATTACCGGAAAAAGTATCTTTTCCTCAACAGCAACATGATCATTCACAAGATAATCGTTGAATCCGGTGAAAAAATCAAAGGCAATATCATTCTTCGCCTCCCTGGAAACAACCCTTATTGAGGAATGCTCAAACATCAGAAGCTCTGCAAGATCAGCCATGACTGCATATCATGTATCCTTATTTACCTTTTTTAATCATGTTTATCAAATCGCAGAATTTGGGGAAATTTATTTTCTCTTTATATGGAATATTATTACCCTGAAGAGGTTCTCATTCAGCATCAGGCTCAGAAGGGCTATTATAAGCGCGATCACAAGGAAATCTACGATGAAAGAGATCAGCATGAAGTACGAAAGCCCCATCATGAATATTATGGCCGTAAGGGAAGCGATTATAACCAGTATCGCCAGATCTCTCTTCATATAGGATCGTTTCTTATCCGTGTACTCTATCTTCGTATTATTTGTTTCCGTCTTGATTTTTCTCCCCCCAAATTTTATAAGTTTCAGCGACAGATAATACTAATGATGCATGGTATATATATTCATCCTGTTTTTATCTACGGAATCATTAAAAATAATTGGACATCCTTCGGAAACCTAAAACGTAAATGGAAGCCATGTTTTTCTCGTAAACAAATATATACACAGAATTGATATACAGAAGCGGTGGTAACAATGGCAGACATCCAAACAATTATGAAGGCTCAGGCTGAACTGGCATACACAGAAGAAAGGATCAGGCAGATACACGACAACAGATCAACGCAGGGCTACGATCCCCACGAATACGAAGTCCTTATGAAGAAAAGAGATCAGCTTCTTGCGGTGCTTAACAGAAGATCATAATAGCTTATATTCTCCCGTAATCCGATCAAGTATTTCTTCCTCTTCCGGCCCGATCCCTATGCAGGTTATTGTACCGGGTTCGACCTGTGTATATCCCCTGTCCTGGATTATTTCACATATAATGTCCATTGAATCCGCTTTACTTTTTATTTTAAATATTTCATCCAGGCCGTTGACCTTTACCACAACCTTTCTCTGGCCCTCTTCATACCATTTTTCAAATTCCTTCCTGTTCTCCTTTTGCGATCTCAGTGCACAGGAAACCGCAGCATGAGCGACCTGTGCGGCTATCTTTCCCTTGCCCATATCGAGATCCTTCCTTACGGCTATGACCATTTTGCTTACCATGGGACATCCTTCTTGTGCATCTTATACCCTATTATATTTACCGCCCTGTGCAGCGGAGGCGTTATAACAAGGATCGAGATCATGCCTATGTAGAAATAGTACGTGATAAAAAATTTAGGATCGAATACGTAAATGAAGAGAAACGCTGTGAGTGCAAATGGCCACTGGTCAAGCAGGTTGCCCTTGCCTCCGCTCTCTATCCCTATTCGCCTTTTGATAAACGATCCGATCAGATCCCCCGTCAGCGATCCGAAAGACATCGGGACTATCCCAGCTGCGATCGAAACAAAACTGTTTCCATATGTGCCTATAAATCCCCCTGTTGCGAGGGAAATGAGGTAAATAAATATTCCAGCGGCTACACCTATGAGGGATCCGCCAAAATAACCGCTCCAGGTTTTCCCGTTTCCCAGAATTCTCCTGCCGTCAATAAAGTTCCGGCCGCCATCAATCTTCCATTTCCCTCCCGTTATCACAGCCCCTGAATTGGCTACAAATGCCGGTATAAATAAAACGATAGCCCTGAATATGACCAATGCAATGTTCAATATTACGTTATGCGGATCATATTTATATTATCTTTCCGTGCGGCTATGCAAATTCAGATACCGACCTCAGGATATCTGCTTTCGTTATAATGCCAATAAGATTTCCGGAATCCAGCACCAGTACCGCGTTAGAATACTTGAGGAGCTGGTATATCATCGGAACAGGGGTATTTTTATCGACCTGCGGAAGCGTTTCACCCATGACTCTCTTGACGTTGAGTCCCCTGAGTGAATCGATTGTTATCCCCTTTAGAAGAAGATCGTTTATATCGCTCTCAGTGACCGTACCAACTACCCTGTTTTCGTCATTGAGTACTGGCAGCTGTGAGTATCCTTTCTCCTTCATTATATTGAGCGTTGTCAGAATCGAATCACTCTCACGGCAAAGCACAACATTTCTTGTCATGATCTTATCGCTCGTTATGAGTATGCCAGTTGCCCTTTCACCGGACTTTGTCAGATATTCGTATATGGCTTTTACCCTTGAATACGTGGGATTTATAGATCCCTTTTCGAGTCTTGCAATGTAGGACTGGCTAACCCCGGTTATATTCGCAAGTTCCTTCTGGCTTATTCCGAGGTTCTTTCTCATCTTCTTAAGCTCTTCAACGCTTGGAAGTACGTTCATTAGAAAGTTATTCCAAGCCTGTATAAAAAAATTACTAACAGTAATCGAATTTCGGCAAAATGAGCTGTGATCATATCAAATAAATATATATACGATCTTCACAATCCGAAAAAATATGAAAGTTCCAGATACCGTGAAAAAGCACAACTTTTTGTTTATAATCCTTTTTGCAGTTTTAATAGCTGCTGCAATAGGATATATTGTTTCATACGTTCCGTCAATATTCTTGATAGTTTTTCTGGTTCCTGTATTCATACTCATTCTGATGCATTACATTGGAATATACGGCCTGAAAAAAAGGCTCCTTTCAGGGCTCTTTATCATACTTCTGGCTGCAATAGTGATAACAGCTGCTGAGGCACAGGTGTATTATTCTACCGATCATCCTGTCACCGAAAAGCTCAGTGACAGCGTTACGGCAACTACCCTTGTAACACCGTTTTCGGGCCAGTATTCAGCATATAATTACACGCTTACCGTAACAGGCTACCAGTCCATCCCGAATTTCAATGCAACCCTTGAGATAAAGGGCGTTTCGTATAATAAAACAGTGACTTATGGTGAACTCTCCCATTATACCAGCGGGGATTCTATAACCGTTTATTATGTTGCCATGCCGGATACACTTCCGTACGGTGTATACAACTATACATATTCTTTCGGGAATTATTCCATTTTGGTACCCGGGCCTATAAACGCAAACCTCCTGACGTGGCTGGATGAGGCGCTTCCATTTTCGGCTATTCTCTACTTTGTCTATTATGAAGTTATTTTCCTTGCTGGTGCTTTTGTCCTGAGATCATTCGAGAATTCAGTTTCGTATAGCAAAAAATCTAAAACCTAGATATATATTTTATATAACATTTTCCACAAAATATTTATAAATATAATGTATTTATAGATATGGAGAATTCAACAACGAGGAAGATCCAGATAACTGGTGGATCAACGTATATAGTATCCCTTCCACCTGAGTGGGTTAAAAAACAGAATCTCAGGAAGGGAAGCGAGATAATCATAAATGAGGACGACAACGACCTTATTATCTCATCCTCCGGGAGGGAATCCCCTGAAGTTGCCAAGAAACTGACGATAAACGGGAGTATAGATGAGAGCGCCCTTCAGAGAATACTCACATCAATGTACATATCAAGCTTCGATACGCTGACCATAAACACGAAGGACAAGATGACCAATGCCATACGCGAAAGCATAAAGAAATTTTCAAAGATAGTTATGGGTGCTGAAATAATAGAGGAAACTTCACATACAATCGTGATACAGAACGTGCTCAACACCAAGACGTTTCCGCTTTCAAAGGCGATCAGACGAATGTCCCTTAACGTCTCCACGATGATCGAAGATACAATAAAGGGCATAAAGGAATTCGATGATGATCTGCTGGAAAATGTGATCGAAAGGGATGATGAAGTTGACCGCTACCAGTGGTACGTTTACAGGGAGGTCAGAAACCGCTGCGAGTATGAGGATTCGAACGTTTTTTACCTTGTTCTGTCAAGGATACTTGAAAGGATAGCAGATCATGCCGTCAACATATGCGGCCTTGTAAAGGGAAGGAGTACTTTCACCCGCAGGGATGGCGTGATATCAGGGCTTTCACTCTCACTCTCAATATACGACGAAGCCATGGAGGCTTTTTATGCAAAAAATTTCAAGTCCCTGAATGACATTATAAACAGGAAAAATGAGGTCATAAAGATGAAATACCAGCTTATAAACGATCTTATGGACAACGCATCGCTCAATTCCGTATCAGAAGAAATATCCAGGATAGGCCTCTATGGCACGGATATAGCAGAGCTCACCATGGACCTTATAATGGCACAGCAAAGTGAGATCTCTGTTTGAATAAAAATAAGGAATTAATAACCTTAACACCCGCAAATTTAGGGAATAACACGTGACCATGATGTAATTTTTCCTTCATTCCATAGATTCTTCTGGCAAAAATGTTTATATTTGTCTATTCCCCACAGGGTTTAATGGAAGGATGGGTAAGGGATCTGCTTGAATCTGAGAGGAAAAAGAGGGGAATACCCCTTGAGGCAAAGTCATTGAATG
>JAVRLU010000043.1:0-11969 GCA_031961165.1 Thermoplasmataceae archaeon | reverse complement strand
CTGTATTCTCAACATTCCACGCCGATTGAATAACCGGTATCATCTTTCCAATTTCTTCAGGGTCCTTTATAACTTTTATATCCACACTGGGTTAATCGTAAATGTTTATATATTTCTATCTTTAAGCGTATATTTAAAATATATATGACTGTAAATGGCATAAGGCATTATACATGATTTAATATCATTATACGGAAAAAGATTCAAAACGCTCAATAAATGATCCGGATTTTTAGCTTAACTATACCCGGGAATAGAATCAAACGACAATCGGTTATACCAGAAATAATTGTATATTCTGGCAAAATGGTTTCAATAATTAAAAAAAGAGAAAAATATGTAAAATCAGTCCTTCATTTCATCCTTATCCTGATCTGCGCATTCTTTCTCCTTAAATTCATTCAGGAATTTCAGCGCATTCTCATTTTCTATCTCCGTATGCATATTAACGGCCAGGCATATCATATTCTTATCCTTTGATATGCCCTTCATCTCTTCACTTCCCTTTTCATAGCCTTCTGTTGCCCCGGTTATAATTGCCTTGTCCCTTGAATATACGAGCCGGAATATGCTGTCTTCTTCTTCCCCGGAAATCAGGTCGTCAAGGAATTCCCTTATCTCCTTGATTTTTGAAGCTTTAAGACCTGCATCTATTACTTCCTCGGGGAAGTGAAGTAACGTTTCCTCATCATCTGCCTTTTCCATTGCTATGGAAGCGTAATTAAGGGCGCTTTCGAAATCTCCCTTCTCATTGAATACCCTGAAGAATTCTATGTATACCTCGCTGTAATCATCATATTCTTTCTGCAGATCATTAAGCACGGATATGGCATCATCGTACTTCTTCAATACAGCCAGCTCTGATGCGTAATCGAGTCCATAATCAGGTATTTCCTTATGCTTCTCATACAGATCCTTTATAACGGAAACAGCCTCTTCGTGCCTGTTCAAATTCCTGAGCGATTTGAAGCGCATTTCCTTGAAATAAATGCTATCCGGGTATTTTTTGATTCCTTCATCAGCCTCATTCAGCGCCTCTTCATATTTTTCGGTATCATAAAGGTAGTTTATCCAGTACCTTGTTATTTCAATGCCGTGGTTCTCTGCAATGAAGTTTCTGTAAAGTTTTTCGGATTCTTCCTTCTTTCCCTCAGCAAAATAAACCCTTGCAAGAAGATCATTAAAGTACGGGTTTTTCTTGTTATTATCAAGAAATTCCTTTGCAATTCCTTCAGCTGCCTCCCCTCCGCCCAAAAGCATAACCTCCTCAACAAGCTTTCCTATATACTCTTCATCCCTGGTATCCCTGTAGGCAACAAGCATTGCATTCAGGTATTCCTTGGCATCTCCCAGCCTGAGCAGTGACTTGATTTTCAGGTCATGCGCGCTGCGATTTGCCTTGGAATATTTTATTGCATTCTTTGCCTCCATGAGGGCACTTCTGTATTCCCCGTCGTCGTAATATATCTCCCCAAGGTCAAGGTGCGCATCAACATCCGATGGATTTTTTTCGATAGCTTTCTTATAGGCTTCGATAGCCTCCTTATACTTGCCCATATTCCTGAGGGCCAGCGCTCTGTTATAGTAAGCATAGGCATAATCCGGATCAACGGAAATAGCTTTATCAGCCATATCCAGAGATTTTTCATAATCGCCCATAGATCCGAAACACAGGCTCTTAAGTGAGTATAAATTTGCGCTCCTGTTTCCAAGAGTTTCAGAAAAATTCAGCTCATTCAGAGCCCCTTCAAAATCCTCCATCCTGTAAAGTATATCCGCCTTTACCAGATGATATTCCGGATTTCTTGGCACTAACGATATGGCCATATCTATACTCTTGACAGCTTCCTCGTAATCTCCATTTTCTGATTTTTCTATAGCATCATCCAGTAATTCTTCGGGATTTGCATTGTTTTTTCCTAACATTGAAAAGTGAATGCCTAGATGATATAATACTTTGTCTTATTGTTTGCGGATTGAAAATTTTTCATAAGTTCTCTCTATCTCCGCATATAGGTCGTCCCTCGTGTGGTCCAGAAGTGCGTAATATGAAGAGGCACCCATCCCCGCACCTTCCCTTACGTTTCCATCCTCATATTTCCTGAGGCCAGTCTTATTCATTCCTGAAAAGTCAAGATCAGCCACAAGAAGCTTATCATCAGGTACTAGTGCGTGCATTGTCCCGGGCCTGTGCTTCATAACCCATGATGTTGTGCTTACGTAACGATCATCATTATACCCGTTAATCCTGCGGTCAAGATCGTATACGTTGCCCATCTGAGTTCCGCCACCATAGATTATTGTACCGCTGAATTCAGAACTTATGGATACCGAAAGGGCCATCATGTAATCCCCGTATTTCTTGATCCTATCGCATGGCGAACTGATCATCAGCGATCCGCTTTTCCTGAATATTTCCTCCTTAAGATCGCGGGGGTCCCCGGGCATGCTGCTGCTTGTATCAAGCGAAAGGCCGCCGGATCTCAGCGTCAGGTAAGCGGTGGTAGTTCCGCCCGGAACGCTTTCAGCAAGTATCAGGGTGCTGTAGCTTCTGTCAAGGTATTTCCCGATAATCCTCCCGTATTCAAATGCCCTTTCGCCACGATCTAAGGCATCAGCAGAAACCGGGTTTCTTGCCCCTCCAAGTCCGGTATACATGAACGGTACCGCGGGAAAAACCTGTAATCCAGCATCCACTATCAGTACGTTCAGCCCGCTCAGGTTCAGGGCTGCACGCGTTATTATCGCTGGAGTAGGGATTCCATCCGGAGTCATGGGCGGATCATCACTCGATATGATCCTTCCGGCTGCAATTATCTCGGAATCAAGGACGGGCGTAAGCTTCATCATATCGGGAGATGCACCGGCCGACGAGATGCCATTTACCATTGAAATATCTGTATATCCTGCAAGGAGAACAAATAGCGTCCTGTTTTTTTCAGATAATAGATAATCAGTCAGTGTCATGCAAAAAGGATTCAGTTTAAGTAAAATAATTTATGCAAAATAATCGTTTATACACCAGTGTAATGTTTATTGAAATCCTCGAAGGCAAATGGGCGGTATCCCTAAAATATCCCTGCAAAGATCGATGGCCTTTTAATTCATTCGTTTTTATTCGATTCTGAAAAAGAATCATTCCATCGTAGCGATATTTCAACTGCTCTTTTCCATCTGGCCAGGAGATCGGATCTTTTCCTATCATCCATAGCTGGAACGAATGTATCTTTTTCCATTTCATTCTTTATCGAATCAATTTTCATGTTGCCGAGGGCAATACTTGAAAGAATGTACGATCCGTAGCTGGTTATTTCGTGAAATTTCTTTCTTTCAATCGTTATTCCTGAGATATCTGACTGAAACTGCATGAGGTAATCGTCCCTTGATAATCCACCATCTGCAGATACGTATTTAAAGACTGTACCCATGTTTTTTTCAATTTCCACAATTATATCACGTACCTGAAAAGCTATTGATCTTATCAGGGCCGGAACCAGATCACGCCGATCCATTGAACTGGAGAATCCTATGATCAGCGGAGCCGCACTGTGCGACCAGTATGGGGCGGCCAGGCCAGAGAAAGCCGGGATAAAATATATCCCGGATTCATTCCCGGAGTTTTTAGTTATCCTTCCAATATCGGCGTATTCCCTTATTATCCCGATGCTTTTCAGGAATTCCATTGCACTTCCTGCTGAAAATACAGAACCCTCAAAAGCATATACGGCTTTGCCCGGTTCAAGGGAATACGCTACGGTTTCTATTATTCTTTCTGGATTCTTTGGATTTTTGCCGGCGTTTGTAAGGAGAAACGATCCTGTTCCATATGTTACCTTGCTTTCGCCCTCTTTTAAGGCTCCGTGGCCGATCATCGATGCCTGCTGATCCCCTATAACGGACATTACGGGAACGGCTCTGCCTTCAAGATCAATGTTGCCATAAAAACCAGAAGATGGAAGAACTTCAGGCAACCATTCCTTTTTCACCGAGAACAGATCAAGAAGATCCTGGTCCCAATCCAGCTTCCTGATATCAAAAAGCAGGGTTCTTGAGGCATTTGTATAATCCGTCTTGAACTCATGAGTCATGTTCCACAGCAACCAGGTATCGATCGTCCCGATGATCAGATCACCGTCCATGGCCTTTTTTCTGGCTTTTTCTATATTTTTAAGCAGCCATGTTATTTTAGGTGCACTGAAGTAAGGACTTGGGATTAGCCCGGTTTTCCTTTTCATAAGGCCGGGATTGCTTCTTTCAATTTCATCCACTATGTGGCCGGATCTTGAATCCTGCCAGTTTATCGATGGGTATACAGGTATACCCGTATTTTTATCCCACGCGACAACACTTTCCCTCTGGGTGGTTATGGATAAAGCGTCTATGTTATCCGGCCGTACCCCGGATTCCTTCAGGCACATATCAATGGATCTTTTTGTTCCGGCCAGTATTTCACCGGGATCCTGTTCAACGAATCCCGGCATAGTGCTGAATGTTCTGATTTTTTCATAATGTGATGCCACAGGCTTCCCTGATCTCCAGAGAATTGCCCTGACGGATGAGGTTCCTGCGTCAACCGTCATTACTGTTTCATTGTCTTCCAACGTTCCTAAAATCCTGCAATGGTAATAAACCTATTTTTCCGCCTGCGTGGAAAGTTTTAATCTTGAGCATGGAATCAAGCTTCATGCGAGACAGTATAGCGATTATAGGTGGCGGAATATCGGGCCTCTTTTCAGCTTTTTACCTTTCACAGTCAGGGATGAGCGTAACGCTCTTTGAAAGGGGGGATCTTTCATCAGGAACATCAGGGAAGTTTCACGGCATGCTTCACAGTGGAGCAAGATACGCGGTGAATGATAAAATATCGGCAATGGAATGCATTTCTGAAAATATTAGGCTGAGCCGGATAGCAGAATCGTTCATAGACGATACCGGCGGTTTTTTCGTCGCTGCAAGTGAAAAGGAAGCTGATTTTGGTGACACACTATTAAGGGGATGCAGGGATGCGGGAATAGATGCGAGAGAAACCGATCCTGATGTCCTTATGAAGAGGGAAAGGTACATCGGCACAATAAAAAGGGCCATTGCTGTGCCCGACAAGATAGTAAGGTCATATGAACTCTCTGTTGCTGTAGCTGCAAGGGCCATTATGAATGGATCATCAATAAAAACATATTCTGATGTGAAAAAGATAAAGGTGAAGGATGGGGAAGCCTATGCGCTGGAATACAGAAGATCAGGAAGAGATTATGAGGAAAAGTTTGACTACGTAGTCAATGCAACCGGTCCATTTTCTAACATGATACTCTCGGCATCCGGCCTTGATCAGGAGGAAATGGTACCATCCGTTGGTGCGATGGCAGTATATGAAGGCAGGATCGTAAATTCCATCCTGAACAGGATGAGGGAGCCTTCAGACGGGGACATAATCCTTCCGTACGGATCGGTTTCAATCGTTGGGACGACGGCAGTTATAGTTGACGATCCGAGCAATTTCTCCGTTTCGGATGAGGATATCGGCATGATGGTGGATGACGCTTCTGCCATAATCCCGTATCTGAAGGATCACAGGTACAGCAGGGTGTATTATTCTGCACGGCCACTTTCTGAAGATTCCGGTGACGATTCGAGAAAGGCCAGCAGGAGTTTCAGGATAAACAGAAATCCGAAGGCCGGGAATATTTTCACGGTAACCGGCGGGAAATTCACAACGGGAAGGCTAATAGGGGAGAGTGTTGCCACTACGGTACTCAAGGATGCTGGCAAGAGAATAGAACTCAAGGATTCCGATTTAAACGGTGCTTATAAAGAATATATATCGCATGTAAAGACCGAAATACCGGCCATTGAGAATATAAAAAGCAGGGACGGAACCATTGATGAGGAATTCGCCAGGCGCGCAATGGCATTCCTGGTTTCATACTCAATATCAAGGGGTGATAAGGTTGGATTTTAACGGTGAATTCAGTCTTCCAGGAAATAAGGATGTAACCCTTAAGAAACTCGAAGATTTTGAAGGGATTGTAGGGTGCCTTCCTGGAATAGAAAGCTATGAACGGGATGGAGAAAAGTATACATGCAGGCTCAAGCTGGATGCATCTTCGATGAAAACGTCCTACCTTAGTACGATATCGGGAAAGATGACCGTTGGATACCTGGGCATAAAAGATGACGGGCTGGATGTTGAGGGAAGCGGAAGAGTCGCGGGATCATCTATAAAGATCAGGTTGCATGTTGATGTTACCGAATCCGGTAGCGGGACACTTATAAAATGGGCTGTTTCTGTGGATTACGGGATCATGTCAAAACTTATAGGAAAGGAGAAGCTGCAGGCAGCAACTGGAGAAAATATAGATAAAAGTGTTAAATGTCTGGAAAAGAAGCTCGCATAATTACTCCAGGATTTTCAGCATTCTCTGGGGGAAATTTGAGATTATTCCTGAACAGCCTGAATTTTTCAGTTCTGTTGCTATCCGGGCGTCATCCACTGTCCACGGGAATACAGGCCGGGTTTTCATATTCGATCCTGGTACAAGCTTATAGTACGGAAGCATGGCATCGAACATTTCGCTGTAATCCCAATCTTTTTCTTCCTGGAAATCCAGACCTGTTGTTACGTTAGCATCCTTTTTTATCATAAGATCAAGGGCAATTTTACTGAACGAGATAACGGCTATTCGATCGTACAGATTGTTTCTCTTTAAAAATTCAGAGATACTTTCTGTTATTTTGCTCAGGTAACCGGAATTCTTATCGTCTTCGACCTTTATTTCCAGGAAAGCTTTCAAGGAATCCAGAAGCGGAACGATATCTTCAAGTTCAGGTATCGAACCTCCTCCAATTAGTTTTATCTCCTTAAGCCAGCTGTATTCAAGGCTGTCCACTCTTGCATCCAAGTTTGCCATCCTCTTAAGATCATAATCGTGAAAAATGACCGGGACAGAATCCTTTGAAAACTGGACGTCAAATTCCACGGCCGTTATGCCAAGATCTATGGCAGTCCTGAAAGATTCTATTGTATTCTCGGTCTTTAATGATGGAACGCCCCTGTGGCCTATCACCAGAAAACCTTTATTCTTAATAAAATTCGTGGATTTCATGACGATATCGCCTCCAGGGATCTGTTTTTTGTCTCTTCCCCGAGAAACAGTGTTATCAAGAACCCTAAGAAACCCACAACGAAGAGAAATATTTCCATTGGAACTGCGCCATAAAGTTTAAGTGTTATCGGGAAAACAACTGCAGATATAATCGCTCCAACACGGCTTATTGCAGTCCCGGCTCCCATAGCAGTTGTTCTTATCCGTGTCGGGAAAAGTTCTGAAACAAATATTCCCGTTGTTTCACCAGTACCTCCGGCATTTGCAAAGTAGAATATTGCAAACATTGGGAATAAAAGAAGAATTGGCGGCTCTTTCCTGACACTAACTGCAAATAGCGCCAGCACCAGTAGGGCGAGTCCCTGTGCAAGGAATGTGTACTGCTGCCATTTCTTTCTTCCAAAGCGATCTGCAGTGAAAACGAAAAACAGTGTACCGATAATACCAACTATGTAAAGAATCAGTGTCAGCAGGAGAGACTTTGCATGCGTTGAATAGTGCAGTTCCAGGAGAAGGGTTGCGGTGTATATCCCGATTCCATAAAATATAAGATCATTGAAGAACCATGATGTGAATGTAAAGAAAGCTCTCTTCGAATACAGTGGCCCGTTTCCATTCCCATTCGTTTCGTTCAGTTCATTTCCCTCGCCTGATATTCCAAACTTCTTTTCAATATCGTCTATTTCAGCCTTATTTTGCTTCTCGACAGCAAACCTCGGTGTCTCCTCAACATTTCTCCTGAGTATGAGCACTATTATTGCCGGTATGGCCCCGGCACCCAGCAGATATCTCCAGGACACATCACCGTAGGGCAGGAGCACAAGCCCGAGGAACACCGCAACAGCGCCACCTATCCACCATGACATCAGGCCGGTACCGAGC
Organism: Thermoplasmataceae archaeon; assembly: GCA_031961165.1. GTDB lineage: Archaea > Thermoplasmatota > Thermoplasmata > Thermoplasmatales > Thermoplasmataceae > JAVRLS01. Next base: position 3,987 of record JAVRLU010000043.1, on the reverse strand, counting down.
AGTTTGCCTCTTCCCTTAACAGGACTGAATTCTCCGATTATGGAGAGGGTTAATGCATAGTCTGCACCTATAGCAAGCCCGAGCAGGGCCCTGAAAACGATCAGTTCAATCGCATTTGTTGATACGGCACTGAGTATGGCAAAAAGAGCGAAAATAAGCATGTCCCACTGGTATATCTTCTTCCGGCCCTTCATATCAGCAACAAATCCAAAAATCGCGCCTCCAATAAGCTGCCCAACAATCGTTGCAACGCCGATCAGGGCTGATTCAACCGCCCCAATATGGAAAAGCGGGACTATAAAGAGAAGCGCCGGCCCTATTACGAGCAGATCATACCCGTCAAGAAAATATCCCATATCCGAAAGGGCAGTTATAAAATAGTGGTATCTCCTGATATTCAATGCATCAAGTTTCCCTAAAATACCTTCATTCGCCACTATAATTTAGCTCGAGGTGATATTTTTATTTTTTCTACGTATATTCAAAAATAGTATATATTATATATACTATTATTTACGCTATATAGAACAATTAAAAATCACCTGCCCACCTGGATTAAAAAATCGTGTTCTATGTGAAGATAACTTCCCGATCTGGAATCTGAATTCCTGAAAAAAGAGGTTAGCAGGAACTGTCTGCAATACAAACCAGCTTTGCCCATTTCTACCAATATAAATCACTAATTGAGATTCCTTTTTGCTATATTCAATAGAATACTGATCATAAAGTTATATAGAAATGATATCAGTACCGGATGCTTATCCTATCCTGTTTAGAGGTTGGAAAAACACCGGATTTGATAAAGCGCGGTATAATACCGGATCAAAGACATATACTGATGAAAAAGTATTGCACGAGGATATTCTGTTTCCATCCATATAATTTTTAACATTTTTCTATATGCATAAATTAATGATTTATCAAAGAAGCAGATGGAAATGTATCTCCATTACCTTCAGAACCATCAGTGCGAATATAAAAAAATAGGTGGTGATTGATGCGTAGTATGAGAAAGCTATCGAGGTTTTAGGCTTAAATTTCCACCAGTAAATATATGTTAAAAGTACCAGGAAAAGAGCAGCGAAATATATGAATATGTAAATTAGTATTTTTGATGGATAAATATCCATAAACCACGACATAACGGGAAGATCAAAGAAAATAACAGTTATAATGATTGCAGATGCTGTTCCTATGATCTTTCTTACCTTACTTATTGCTACAACCCATGAAAAAGCAGATACTATTGAAATCGTAAAAAGGATTAGGAGTGCAGAATATACGTAAAAATTTAAAATAGATGAAAATCTTGGAAGGAATATTGCAGATCGGCCATTTCCTATCAAAGCAAACACTATCAGAATCCAGCTGGTCGCAGTTACCATTGCAACGCCTATTGTTCTTTTATTTTCATCGTAAAGCATTGGATAGAATTTTGACGTATTCTGATCATTAAATTTTTTCTTTCCTTCCTTGCTATCAGAGAATAAAAGAGATCGATTCGAATTTTTTACTTCTCCCCTTTTGAATCGAATTGCTGTAATAACTTTCTCACTTGTAAGTGCATCAAAAATAACCCCAGCGATTATTCCTGAAATCAGGAATTCAGGTATGAATTCGTACAGAAGCTTCAGATTATACAGCAATAGCATACACCTTGTTTAAAACACAAAGCACGGGATCGATTTAAACTATACGGATTCATATATTTTAGTCCTCGTAGACAAAGCTGAAGGTAAAGTTCAGGTACTGTCCAACAGAATTTACGGTATCCAGTGGCCTGGTATAGTTGAAACCAATATAGTATGGTTCATAAACAGGGTAAAGATTAAACGGCCCATTCCTGGTATTATTAAGGATAGGAGTCCCCAAACTGGATCTGGACTGATAGCCAAGTTTAATATATGCAGATAGTGCTGATACAGTACTGTTGTTGAGGTATACATTAGCCTGTTTGGCATAGTGCAAAAGTGTTATATAGAAAGAACCTGACCTGTTGCCGGAATTTGTAATGCTTATAACATTCAAAATATAATAATCCTTAATATTGAAGTCCCAGTTAACGTGAACTCTTACGATGCCTGTAAGATTATAGTAATTACCATCCAGTGTAACATTCTGTGGAGTCCATGTTATTGTTGCACCTTTATACTCCGATGCGTTTCTGGTCAAATTTATTTCAGCCATAGGTGAAATCTGAACACCGGTTCCATAAACTTGTGTATAAACAGCTACTTCCCCGTGGGCAGGAAGAGCTGTAGCTATAAATAAGGCCATGAACACTGCAATCGTTAGCAGAGCCATTTTATCTTGTGAAATAAAACTTCCCACGTTATACCATACCGAACGAGGATATAAATATTATGATAGATTATATAATTACTTATCAATAATACTGTTGCCAGAGTACTATAGTATCGAAAGGTTAGATAGAATCTATAGCCAAACCATCAAACGCATATTATAAAGAACATATGACGATCGTAAAGAAGCTAAACATTGCAAAATCTTGCAGTTGCAAAAAAATTTTTTAGAACAGCGACATTAATCTATGACCCCATATCAGAATATCTGAAGAACAATAAATCGAAAGGATACCCGGGATTATACTGAATAAAGAATGTATATTAATTAGCATAAAAGTATGAGCGGACATAAACGTTAAAATTATCAAAATAATCTATACAAAATTAATAAAAAAATGGAATAATGGTTTTAATCAACAAATTCGGTCATGATCAAACTGAACGATGGAGCTCCTGCTCCAGATCCTATCGTAGCGGATCCAACTTCAAAAGCTACGTATATGGTAGTTGAACTGGTCACACCGGTAAATGTAATCGGCGTTGATCCGGGCGTTGCAAGGTCCGCATACTGAAGATCACCTGTTGAGCTTGTTGTTATTGATGTGCCGGAGAACATAAACGGAGCTGTTGAGAAGTATATAGTCGAACCAAAAGGGAATGCGCTGGTACCGGTAGCGGCATCAGATTTTGCACTTGGTACATTTACCGTAATGTTGAAGGTGCCAGGATGCGAACTTGTGAAGTTTATGTCCAGTACGTTAATCTCAAATATGGTCTCGTTAGTCATAACTCCCAGTGTTATGTTCCCTATTACCTCGCTCTCGCTGGAAGATCTTGCATGCCATCCAAAGCCTGTTGTCTGATTTGCTGCCATATAGTTGCTTCCCGGCTGTATGTAGAACAATGGTGATGCCTGTACACCTGTACCGCCGCTGTATCCAACGACCAGTACGTCTGCAACTGCCACAGCTGGAAGGACAGTTGCAACAACTGCAACCATTACTAATATTAGTTTTCGATTCATTTTTTTACCTCGTCTTGCCCTTTAAGAGCACTTAATACATCCGAAGTTAATATTAAATAATAGAGAATTTTTAATACTGTATTATGTTCAGTAATTTTGTATTTTAGCTACATATCCGACTTAACCAAACTGAATATTTTTCCATAAAACAATATAAAAATTCAGGAATTAACATCCAGAATTTTAAGTTCATTTCCTCTCAATAAGAATCTTGAATCAGCAAAGTCCCTCCCTAATCGAGCTGTTAAAATTTCATTTTTGAATGCAATAATCCATAAGAATATATTTTAGATAGTTAGCGAGTAGAAGTGGATGCCCCATTAAAATGAAAATGAATGCACGATCGCTGGAATGGAATAAAATTTCTTACAGCGTCTCCAATTATGGGAAATATTATTAAAGCTATAACAAAACGGTACATAAGAAATCAGTTTGTATTTGCGATTTTTTATAGCCCATCAAACGATTTTGATTTCCATAGTTTTATTTTAATATTATTGATGAAAGTTAGGATATGGCTATTTTTTTCTCCTCCTATCTTTTCTGGAATATTCTATTATCTTCCCATACGGAATGAATACTAAAGCAAGGATAACTACAATAGCCGTGAAAAGATAATCATAGGAATTTTTTGCCACTTCGTTGGAATAGGGCCAC
>JAVRLU010000042.1:0-12409 GCA_031961165.1 Thermoplasmataceae archaeon | reverse complement strand
TTTAAATAAGCTTCCATTAAAACAGCACCTCGTATATTCTTTTTAATGGATACGATCATATGCCTGGCCAGGGTGTGCGCCAAATATCCTGAGGATAGCTCCCCGTTATAGGTCATGATTCACCAAGGGACATGTTTCCACATTCAATTAACCACTCCTATCTTCCGTGGAACTCTATAACGGATAACCGTAATTGCACAGATCCGCATCATCCGATCATGTGAACGATCCGGTTACTGTGGCGATTTTCATTTCTAAATTAAATTTTTCTGGCATTTCATATCACACTTTCCATAGAAGTTAAGCACGGATCCGAAAACTCCCCTTGATCCAAATTATACATCCTTACATTGATATAATACATCTTGTAATTATTAACTATAAACGGCAGATCAATCGTTAGGATGGGAAAGTGAATAGGATAAAAATGACAGCATAAATGTCATTGGAACTTTTTTCATAGAAGCGCCTCATTCAGATAAACTCCCCAGCTGCTGCCGGTGCAGTGATTTTTGTGGTTTGGCTGTTGGCCATTTTATTATGCGTTTCCATCAGAAAGGGGAAGCTTGCAGAAATTGCAGGAAATCTAGAGATATGATCCGGCTTCGTAATCAGATCAGTTTCGCTTTTACTCTATTCATGACTTCATTCGGTATTGAGGGAATTTCAGGATGTTTTCTCATTGCGGTTATATTTATAATTCCATTCTTGCAGCTTAGATCATATTGAGGATTCATTCTGGTAGCAAGGGCCCATCCAACCTCTTCAATATTCGACGGGTCAATATCATCTGCAACTGCAATGTTCACGTCACCGTCCCCTAATTCGTGGGAAATGACAACACTTGACTTATCCAGTGATAATAAAAGCGATCCGTCCGTTATGATTCTTGAGTAAGGTTTATTTTTTCCGGATGTTATAAATAAGACCTTTCCCACGCTTCCATCCTTGTCAGTTGTTAAATCCGAGCTTATAACATACATGTTCCGGAATATAACGATGTTTTCGCCACTTGAATTGTTTGTCTGCGCCAGATTCACCAGTGCGTGCTCAAGATCCAGATCCGTTTTGCCATTATTGATGAATATAACCTTCCCCCAGGAGGAATCTGTACCTACAATACCCGATCCGAACTGTCTTGATATTGCCATGTTACCATCTTTCACGTAACCGATACCCAGAAACCTTGAACCGTAATGTGGCCAGACCATCCTGTATTCGGGGCCTCTTGGCATGAACCTGATCAGTGAAGCGGTTATGGCAGCAGATCTTGATGCTGAAAAGAGATTTATGTGCTCCGATGAATTTGATGGCTGAATATCGTAATAGATAGGATATTTCCTGGTCATTATGGTTTTTACATGCGCTACGCTCCTAGTGGAATCCTGGCCCATATACCCGGTATATTCCGCAAATGGGCCCTCATCAAATGTTTCATCTGGAAGGTATTCAGCCTCTATGACTATCTCAGATTCAGATGGAACTGGCAAATTGTTTGAAATACCGTCCGTATAACGGAAACCTGCGATCTCTTCAGCTTTTGCATATTCGTTCCTGATGAATGCTGATCCAAGCAGGTAAAATAACGGGTGTGCACCGATTATTACGGAAATTTCAAGTTTCAGCCCCTCTCTCTTGCAATAATCAAGATACCTCCACATGTTTCCATGGCTGCCAGCATCAAAGGCATACATGTTTTTGGCAAAGGGCTGAATTCTTGTGAAGCTCAGGTTGAGTACCCTATCATTCTCCGGGTCTCTTGCCAGTGCAAGCCCTGATGTGATATAATTCCGATAGCCGGTCCTGGACCCGTCAGATGAATAGTGGATCGGTATGGGCAAAGCAAACAGATCCACACTTTCCCCCGAAGTAACATTTTCCTTTACAGGTGCATCATGTTCAAGGGTTTTTGCAGAGAAAATTTCATCCTTTTTAATTATTGAATTCCACCTTTCCAGAAAATCCCCCATACTTTTGAGTCCCGTGGCCATTGCAATCCTCTCTTCAGAACCCAGAAGATTGGTAACAAGGTTAAACCGGGGATACCCCTTCAGATTCCTGAAGAGAAGAACCTTGTTTTCTCTTGCGGTTAGTTTGGCATAGGCCGTTATCTCGTAATTGATATCAACCGGATCGTCCACTATCTTCAGGTATTTACTCCCTTTTCTTGAAAGATCATTTATGAATGTTCTCAGTGAAGGAAACTGATCTGTCGTATACATGGATTGGGATAATTAACCTGTACATAATTATTGAGCCCATGCATGTTGCTGCGGTTTAGATTATTTTACTGATTTATAGCCGATCATGTATACCGGCGAACAGGCGAACAGGATGAAGAATGTTCAGAAAGAAAGGGTAAAGGGATCGTAAGCATGAAAAAATAAATAGAACGGAGATGGCGGCACCAATGCCACTGGAACTTTTTCATGGAAGGATTACCAGGAATCCGTATCATCCAACTATCTTGAGGTAATAGCCTGCAAATGTAACCGCCAGGCCTATACCGATCATTATGGCAGACCACATTGCGGGACTGCTTTTTGTAGTTCTGCTTATGAACAGCCCGAGAAATGCGAGAAGTATGTATGAAACGATGAACGGTATCCATATGAAACTCTCTGAAATTATGCTTGATGACAGCGGGATTAGCGCGCCGAAAAAACTGCAAGCAAAAGCAATAAGGGTTCCCTGCAGTGATTCCAGAAAGATATCCCTTCCCAGACGTCCTCTCATAAGTGATCTTGCACCCTTCATGTTCAGCTGGAACGCTGTTCTTCGAAGTTCTTCATTGAGGCCGGCAAACTGCGCTATGAAAAAGCTGAACATACCGGCAAATGCCGATCCGAAAGATATCCTAATTGCCAGCGAAAGTGTGATTCTATCGGCAAAAATACCCCCGGAGGACAGTATCAGGGCAGTTATTATCCCGTCCGATATCCCTATTGCAAGGGGAAACAGAACCTGGTTCTTCATTTTATTATATACTTCCCGCTCGCGACCTCATCGATCGAGTGTATTGCGCATCCCATGTCTTCTATCTTCTGCAATAGCCTTTCATAATGTATGTTCGTTCCCTCGACAATTATGCTTGTCCCCATCGTCTCCATATCCATCTCCGTAACTGTAATCTTCACCGAATCAACGCCAGAAACATTTTCTATGGCATCCGCAAGTTCAACCAGTGTTGGCCTGTTGAGGCTTTTGTCCACATCAAGCAAAATCCTTCTTAGATTCATACTTTATCTTCCATCCCCGTATTTTAAGTTCCAAACCATGCATAGATCCCTATTTTTATCAGCTTATCAAGTTTTTTTAGATTCCTGAATTCTTAATTTATTATGCGGTTCTACCATGAGTCATAGAACCTTTTCTTACGATGTTAAACAGGATCCTGAACCTTAATTCGATATTATAAGGCACGATACCCAGCTTTTTTTCTGTGCCTGATCGTATCTTAATGCAATCTATTACCGGTAAAGGATAGTATTTTTTGCATAAGAATTTAATTATTTTAAGGGATATTTATAACTACAATATTATAGTTATTATCTTTAGCATGGCACTACAAATTTTCTCAGACGGAGCTGAAATAATGATACACACATCATTCAGGATATCAGGCAAAAATTTACTTAAAGTAAATGATTCATATCAGATCAATGGATGTGGCAGGCATAGGTGAAGACGTCTTATCGGTCACATTCGTGCAAAGGTGATTAGGGTTCTGGCAGTTCGGAATATGAAGTATTTTATCGTCCGTAATCATACACTATCAATGGCAGCAATTGTGGGGGGGACATTTTCCGTTCTTCATAAGGGCCACAAAGCTCTCCTTGCCGAGGCAATAAAAACAGGTGAAAGGGTAATTATAGGCCTTACAAGTGATGAATATGCCGAAAAAAACAAGGTATACCCTCTTGTAAGGTACGGCATAAGGTACAGGAACCTTTACGCCTACATGGCAAGAAGAACAGACAACTTCGAAATACATCCAATAAACGACAGGAACGGAAACGCACCATTCGGGAAGGATTATAATTACATCGTCGTTTCTCCGGAAACTTACAGGAGAGCACTGAAGATAAATGAAATGAGGGTTAAAGCCGGCCTTCCGCAGATCAGGATACTGAAGGTCAGCTATGTTCTTGCCGAAGACCTGTTCCCGATAAGTTCCAGCAGGATAATAAAAGGGGAGATTTCGAGATCAGGCAGAAGAATCGTTCCGGTGAAAATATCAATATCGACCCATAACGAGGCGAAGGTTTATGCCCTTCAATCTTACGTAAAAAGGTTCATGAAAAATTTTACAGTAACGAAGAATGAAGATTACGTACTTCCAACGGATCAGCCCATGGGGGATGAAACTCTCAGGCTTGCCATCAAGAGGTCCATGGACGCACTGAAGGACAATGATTACGGTATTGGAATCGAGTCCGGTCTCATATATAACAGTGTTAATGGCCATTACATGGACGTGCATTACTGTTCAGTAATTGACAGGGACGGAAGAATAACGGTAGGAAGCAGCAGCGGATTTGAGGTAAACGAAGAGGTTATCGATCTCGTAAAGCGCGACAGGACTTTTTACCAGGCATATTCATCCATAATAGATACCCGTGGCATAAATGAAAGGGATGGTATCGTAGGGAAGATCAGCGGAGGGAGGCTGAGGCGCGAAGACCTGATTCTTGAATCCCTGAGAAACGCTTTCATAAAGAGGTTCGATCCCTTATTTTATGAGGAGGAGAGGAATCCGTACAGGGAGTAAAAAATTCGATTCGGTGAACCGCGAGAAAATAATATAAAAATAATAAAATTAAACAGAGACCCTGGAGTTCAGCTTCCTGCCTATGTTCGTTATCATGTCTTTAACAGTTTTTTCAAGGTCATATTCAGGCTTGAATCCCCATTCATTTACGGCCTCCTTTGAATCCAGGCTTTCCGGCCAGGTTTTTGCAATGTCATCCCTGTAATCTGGATCGTATTTTATCCTGAAATCCGGTATATATTTAGTTATATACCTGTAAAGTTCAGCTGGAGTGAAGCTGTATGAGGATATATTGTACCCGTTCCTCAGCTTCAGTGATGAACTTTTAGCTTCATAGAGTTTCACTATGGCCGAAAGGGCATCCGGCATGTACATCATTGGAAGGCTCCTGTTCTCCGAAATATAACAGCTGTAATCCCTGTGCGTGACAGCGTAATAAAATATCTCAACGGCATAATCCGTCGTTCCGGCCGTTGGCTCAGTTACGTAACTCAGTATGCCTGGATAGCGCAGGGACCTCACGTCAAGCCCAAATTTTTCATAATAGTACTGCGCGAAAAGCTCATCCGCAACCTTTGTTATGCCGTAAATTGTCCTCGGTTTTGTTATCGTCAGGCTAGGTGTGTTCTTCTTTGGGGTTTCAGGGCCGAAAACACCGATGGTGCTCGGTATTATAACTTCCTTTACATTGTGTGTCCTGGCAGATTCCAGAACATTGTGTGTTCCGTTGAGGTTGACGCTGTATGCAAGCCCCGGATCTTTTTCTCCCTTGGCAGAGAGTATCCCCGCAAGGTGAAATATCCCGTCAACCTTGTATTTTTCGATCACGAAATCGATCTGTGATCTGTCCGTTACATCGAGGTTCACGAATTTTATATTTCCAAAATCCTTTCTTGCAACATCGCTTGCTATGACTTCAGAATCACCGTAAATTTTTGAAAGGTAGGGAACAAGTTCCGAACCTATCTGCCCGGAAGAACCGGTTACAAGTATCATAAAGTACAATCGTAAATGCGTATAAAAATGTATTACGATACGGATATGGATAGACAAATAAGCACACGCGAAGTGTTTCGCATATACCACCGGACACCGATCTATAAAAACTATTCATATCGGGTTCTATTTGGGACCGAATCGCTAACCCTTTTAAGGGGATCAATAAGGTCAGGATTGGACTTAAAGATAAATATGATGATGCAGTTTCGAGAAGCTTCGGAAAAATTTATTTCTGGATAAATTTGCCGGAGAAAAACTCCTTTTTCCACTTACCCAGTCGCATCCTCCTGCGCATTTTGATCAAATTATCATGCGATTATGCCTTGATTGTGTTTCTTTTCGGCAGCAGCGGAAGCAGGACTATGGAAACAACGGCGAATATAAGCATAATCCACATGGTATCAACAAGGCTGACCTTGATCAGAAGAAGAAGTGACATAACCCCTATTCCTACCCCGCCTCCGACAGTATTTCCAAGCCCCCATACAAGGCCGTTTGAGGTGGTTGATATCTCCCTGGGAACGATCTGGCCAACGTATCCCAGCAGGACCGGGAATCCCGTGAATGCCATGAACACGAAGAGGGCATAGCTGACGGTATCAAGTATAGCGTTTGCTTTTGACAGCATGAAGAAGACAAAAAATATCGCTGAAAATACCGTAGTTATTATTATGCTGAACCTTCCCCCCTTCATCTCCGTGATCTTTCCGAAAACCGGCTGGCCAACAACAGCGGTTATGAAACTCAGGGTCAAAACGTAACTCATTATGACCTCGGAATGCAGTTCGTCAACGAGGTATTGTGATATATATGTCGTAGTTCCAGTCAGGAACATTGCCCTGATGAAAACTATCGTAACCAGAATGGAGAGAATCCCACGGTACTTTGCCATCTGAACCTTCCGGTTGTTGCTTTCCGATGCACTTTCCTTATTGCTCGATCCGACCTCCTGGCCCTTCAGAAATCCAAGGCCGAGGTAAAGCACGAGGGAAACCACAAACATGTAGGCGGCAAGAAAAATAAGTGCGTGGAACTCACCGTAAAATATAATCAGCGGAACAAGGACAACCGGGAGAATGGATCTTCCTATACTCCCAAAGGAGCCATTTATCCCCAGAGCGGATGCAGCTTTTTCTTTATATGTAATGTGGAGAATCGAAGCCCCTATGGGGTGATAGAAAGCCTGGCCCACACCGAGGACTATGGCGGAGATTATCATAAGCGGAAGGATCATGCCGGATATTTTGAAGGAAAACGCAAATGTTACCACGGATACACCGATAATAATCATGCCAATGGTCATAAGCGTCCTGTAATGTCTCGTCTTGTCAGCATACCTGCCAACCGGCGTGCTGAGAAGCCCTGATAGAATGTTGTAAAGGATTGCCACAGCTCCGAGAAGTGCAAGGCTTATTCCAAAATCCTTATAGTAATACGTTATAAGTACCGAGAACAGGAGGAGGTTAAGATCATTGGAAAGATGCCCAAGCGAGGTAAACGTGATTGATCTCGCTTGAATTCCCCTCTCACTTAATCCGGAGTTAAATGTATCATTTTTGTCAGGCATGTGCAACAACCTCAGTTATAGTTCCGGAAATTGCTTGAAACTATTTAACACTTCTTATTATTATACTAAATTTATTAGCATACTATAATTCAGGCCTATAAAGATTTTTTCCCCATTAATAGGGGCAAATAGAAAATCCTGAACTATAACGGTTCTGAATCCAGATGCAGTTATAACTTCGTACGGATATTGTTCCAGGCGATTCGCCGGGACGTCCTGCGGAACAACTCGTTGGAAGATCTGTTAGAAGGAATCGAGGCTTGACTGTGATGTCCCGGAGTAATTTTTCATAAGTGTGTCTATATGCACCATTATGCGTTCAGGTGAGAAATCGTGTTCCTCACACATGAAGTTTTCAATGCATTTGGCGTCTGGGGGAGAAAACTTCAGATCAGCATCGACATGCGGAGGATTCCTGAAAAGATCGATTATGCTGTCTAAATTCTCAATATCCTTCCCGATTGCTGTGAGCACTGCGTGTATTGTCCCGTACTTCTTTATGAGCGACAGCGCCTTTTTTGCCCCTATACCATGTATGCCATTATTAAAATCTGTTCCAACGAGTATCCCTATGTATATCAGCTGATCCCTTGATATGCCATTCGTCCTGAGTACCTCGTCAAGCGATACATATTCAGGGGAAACGTTCCTGTATATGTTCTTTTTTGGAACCTTCCTCTTGCCGTATATCGCGAAGTTCCTTATGACCCTTGGGGCGCCAAAGAGGAGGCAGTCATAGTCCTGCGACACAACGCCGTTTGCGGCTCCCGTTGCCGCCATATACGATGCCTGGGCTTCCCCCTCCGAGGGGGCATCAACATACGGGACGCCCATACAGTCCAGAAGCTTCTTTGTATCATCAACGATCTGCGGCGTTATATAATTGACTCTGGAATAGTACTGCTTAAGGTTTTCTTCACCGCGATCTATTGCATTTTCAAGTTCTATCTTCGCCTTTTCTTTCAAAAGCGCCCTTTCCCTGAGAGTCCTGTTCTTTAGCGGGCTTGGCTTTCCGTCAAAAACATATACCGGCCTTATCCTGTTTTCAATCAGGTTCACTGTGCGGTAAAATATTCCGTAAATATGCGATGTGACGTTTCCTTTCGAATCCATGAGAGGCGTTCCGTCATACTGCCTCACGTTGCTCAACAACTGGTACAGGATATTGTAGGAATCGATGGCTAATGTCATGTTTGCCTGGTCCTTGAACGTGGTCTGGTGCCTTGGCACTATATCAGATATGTCCGTTCCCGTCATTATCACCCCCGCATGATATGCCGGTATCCGTTATTGTAAATCCGGAACCTGATCCCTCTTTTATCGATCTGTGCTTAACGACTGTGATGTGCCTCATGCCATTCGATCCCTTTTCAATGCTGTATATGGCCTTCATCACGTGATTGACAACAAAGCCGCCAAATGGCACGAATTCGCCATTCCCTATGTCCTGGTATATCTGATTAGTTATAATGACTGGAATCTTTCGCCTTGCCGCAATTGAGGATATCAGCGCAAGCTGTTTCTGGAGTTCCGATATCCTTGACTGCGTATCATCGCTCTTCTCAAGCCTGAAGAACTCTGTGAATGAATCTATAACAAGAAGCCCGTAATTCTCGTCTTTCTCGATCATTTTTGAGGCTTTCATGATCGCGATTTCCTGATCATCAAGGGAAAATACCCTGTAAAGCTTGAATTTTCTCAGATCGGATGTGCATATCCTAAGGAAGCGTTCCGATGAAAACCCTTCCGAATCAATATATATGACCTTTTTTCCCGCACTCATGGCGGAACATGAGAATACCATTGACAGGTTTGTCTTTCCACTTCCCCCTTCCCCATAAAGTTCAGTTATTATGCCGGGTTCGATTCCGCCGCCCATAGCATCATCTATACAGGCGATTCCGGATTTAAACCTGGGAAGTATATCCTCAACTTTAACTTCTTCCATCCCTTTTGCATGATATCTTGGTTTATTATTATTTTTATCATATTTTCAAAATCTGCCAATATTAAAAAGTGTTATATCCACTTCCAAGATTGTCGTTCATGGATTATACACGTATTTTCGATTATGCGAGGGAGGTTAACACCATCCTGATATACAACGACGGCGAGGAGAACAGGGATACTGCCTTTACGTACATAGCCGGAAGCACAAAGGGCATATTTGAGGGTTCGGCCCTTATTGCAGACAAGAAGAAGGTAACGATCGTGACATCCGTTCTGGAGGAGCAGGCCGCCAGGTTGACAGGATATAACGTTAAAATATTCCACAATTCAGCGGAGTTCCAGAGCATATTGCGTGATCTGCTCTCCGACGTCAACGTTATAGGCATAAATTACTCTGCAATGACTCTTTCATCGTACAAGATGATGCTGCGCATAATACCTGACAAGGAATTTATCGATGTTTCCGCAAGCCTTCAGGAATCGAGAAGAATAAAGTTCCCTGAGGAGATATCAAAGCTGAAGGAAGCCGCAAAGATTGGCAGCGAGATAATTCCTGACGTTATAGACTTCATGAAGGAGGGGATCACGGAATATGAAATAGCATCGAGGATAGTGTACCTCATGATGAAGAATGGGGCATCAGGGCCATCGTTCGATACAATAGTTGCATTCGGAAAGAATGCGTCGCTTCCGCATTATTCCCCGGGAAATGCAAAGCTCAAGCGCGGAGACTTTGTGCTCATGGACTACGGGGCAAAATATGACGGATACTGCTCGGACATAACGAGAACTGTCGTCTTTGGAAAGGCGTCAGATGAACAGAAGGAGATGTATAATACTGTAAAGAAGGCGCAGCACGATTCCATGGCCGCAATAAAGGAAAACGTCAACGGGAAGGATATTGATGCCATAGCAAGAAATATAATAGATTCCACAAAATACAAGGGAAAGTTCATACATTCCCTCGGGCACGGAATAGGCCTTGAAGTCCACGATCATCCTGCGCTTTCCCCTTCGCTGGATTTCCCGCTGAAGGAAAACATGGCCATAACTGTCGAGCCGGGGATATATGTTCCGGATTTCGGTGGAGTCAGGATCGAGGATGACGTTATAGTCAAAAAGGATGGTTTCGAGAAGATTACCACTGCGCCCACATACGATCTTATAGAAGTGTCATGATATTCCCGGACGAAAAGGCATGCCTTGACAGGAAGAACATCGTTCGGATACTGAACGATAGCACTATAAAGGGCATAAATGAAAGAAGGTCGGCCATAGATTTTATAAGGGCGGCAATTGACGGGGCGGATAGCTTTACAGAAATAGGCCCCGATTCATTTATTTTTTCCCTATGGCTTCTTTCAGCTATAAACGAAAATATCATAACGGCAAGATCGGTCATACTGCAGAGATCGGTCCTGGAAGAATCGCTGAACAAGCGCGATAATGAGGAAATAGCAGAATATGCAGAGAAAATCAACCTGCCGGTCTCATATTCAGATGACATATTCCGTATCCGGATGCCTGAATTCCTGAAATACACAGAAAGGGTAAGCGGAAACAAGTACCGGCTCATATACCAGCCGCTTGATCATGGAATAGTATCATGCAAAAAGGATGTCTTTATAAAGGTCCTCAGGGAAGCTTTCGTCCGGATCGCCTTTAACATAGTTGATAAAATTGATTCTGAAGAGGCTGCATCAGTACTTTCAGGATATGCAAGCACAATCACTGAACTGAAGGATCATTATAAGATAAGATCAAGGGAATCCGATATTTCATCAGTTATCGATGCAAGATATTTCCCGCCATGCATCAAGGCTTTCATAACACAGCTCAGGGACGGAATAAACCTGCCCCACATGGCCAGACTGGCCCTGGCAAGCTTCATGCACAAGATAGGATCGTCAGACGAGGACATCGCGAAGCTCTTTGTGAACGCACCGGACTACGATGAAAACATAACGATATACCAGATAAGGCACATCTCGGGCGAGATATCAGGAATAGAATATTCCCCGCCAAAATGCGACACCCTCCGTTCAAACCACCTGTGCTATATGGACGATGATAGGCTGTGTAACCAGGAATGGATGAAGCATCCGCTGACCTATTACGAAATAAAGAGGAAAAAGAAATAATTTTACAGCTTTTTCTCTATAAGCTTCAGAATTGTGCCCTTGTGGAGATTGCTTTCAAGAATGTACATCTTTGTCTTTTCCCAGGGAATCCTCGGATATTTGCAGGCCTTAACCTCATATTTTATGTCTGCGTCATCGAGGATCTTTACCAGCTTCTCCTCTGAAAAACGGCTAAGAGTTTTCCTTGAAAGCTTTCTTCCCTTTGATCTGGGAATATCCTTGTTAAAATACTGGAGGTACAGCGAGCACCTCATTGCTTCGCCTTCATCAGGACCGCATTAACTACCCCATCCTGCCCCGGGCGGGAAGTTATCCTTGCATCGCCTATCTCGGTGGATATGATCGTCCCCCTGTTCATGATATTTCTCTGTACATAATGGCTGTTTGCCGGATTTTCCTTTACAGTTATAATCTTGACATTTTTTATCTTTTTCTCTGCCGGATCATAAACATTCGCATTTTTAGTTGTGAAAAGAGCTACCTTGGTATTTCCACCCATGCCACGCAGGACTTTTCTTTCCGTTTTTTCGGCAAGTCTTGTGAGCGTCGGCTCTCTTCCAAGCTCAAATCTTCTTTTCTTCCTTGATGCCCTTAACGTTCCGCCACTTGGCTTCTCATGTCCTCTTCCTTGAAATATAGTCATTTAACCACCACATCAATTTTCCTGTCTTATTAACCATTAAAGCAGGTTTCATCGGATCTTTCGAATCCTACAATTGATAACCTGAAATTGCATGAATTATATAAATATTTAGCTGACGCTGGCTTTTCCTGAATTTAAATACGGGATTGAAGAACGGTATCCATCATTAAAAATTACTGGCTATGCCCTAATTTCCATCTTCTATTATCAAGGCAGACTTCCTCTGCACAAGTATCTGGGCCAGATCATAGGGTGCGTATAGAATGTCGTTTTTCTTCAGGATATAGTTTCTTGAGGGCTGTGCTATTGGAGGCAGATCCTCAAGCACCATGATTAAA
>JAVRLU010000041.1:0-12822 GCA_031961165.1 Thermoplasmataceae archaeon | reverse complement strand
CTCAGCTATGGCTGCTGAATTGGAAAGTACCTCCATGACTATCCTTGCCTTCTCCTCCTTTGTCCTCATTGTGCCTTTACCTGCCATGCAATCACCTCTGAATCCAAAATGAGATTAAAAAATCCCCTCTTTGGACTCTCCAACTATATAAACCTTTCTCCATGCTTACTCTGTCTGAATTAAAGTGGATCCACGACACTAGTAAGTATCTCCTATAATAAGATTAAGGAAGGAAAGAAACAGCTCGTTGAATGATTCGTAAAAGTGTTGTGGAACAGGCCAATGTACTGGTATCAGAGAAACGACAGAAAAAGCAAAAAGTGGCCGGATACCCTCAAGTAGCATTAAGCTAATATAGAAACATCATAATACAGATTGGATGGCTCAAATAAGTGAGAATGAATTCAAGGTACTGAAATATGTATATAACAAATATCCAGAGAGTGTTTTAGAAAATGCCATTGATATACCCGGGCTTTCATCAAGGGATATAGCAAGCGCCATATCATATCTTGAAGTTAAGGGCTTGATCAGGATAGATAAAAATGAGGCCAGAAAATATTACAGGACAGCCGAAGGTGATAGGTATTGCTCCATAGGGCTTCCTGAACACAGGCTCTATCAATTGCTGAGGGAAAGGGAAAAATTATCCATAAATGATATTCAACGTGAGATGGGCGATGAGTACAGAATAGCCCTGGCCCAGATTGCCAAATTCGGTATAACTCCTGATTCTGGCTACTTATATTACAGGGATGATGGAATTGAAGAAAAGCTGGAAGAAAGGGAAGAATTTCTGAAAAATATTGAAAACAATGCTGATCTCAATCCTGATCTATTGGAACATTTCAAAAAAAGAAAGAACGTGATAGAGGAAAAAAGGGAAACTGTAAGGATACTTTCACTGACTGATGAAGGCATTGAAGCAGCGAAGACCGAGGAATATCAGGGTGGTATAAGCGAAATAGATTCCGAAATGCTTTCATCGGGAAAATGGAAGGGGATGACCTTCAGGAAATATGATCTTAATGCTCCCGTGAACATTCAGAGAGGTGCCCTTAAGCACCCGCTGACCTATCTCATAAAAGAGATCAGGGATATCTTCATCGATATGGGCTTCACCGAAATGACCGGAAATTATATCGAATACACGCTCTGGGATATGGATTCACTCTTCATCCCACAGGATCATCCCGCAAGGGATCTTCAGGATACATTTTATGTGAAAGCTTCCAGGGAAATTCCCCTTGAGGACGGGGAAATTGAGAAAAGGATAAAACGCATCCATGAAAAGGGGACTGGTAAATACTCAGGATGGGGTTACAGATGGAGCCATGAAAAGGCCATGGAACTTATTCTAAGGACTCATACAACCGTGAACACCGCCCAGTACCTGTACGGAAGCGAGCCACCACAGGCCATATTCTCCGTTGGGAAGGTATTCAGGCACGAGAGCGTTGACTGGAAGCACCTTGCAGAATTCCATCAGATTGAGGGCGCAGTATACGACAGGAACGCAAATGTTTCAACACTTAAATGGATGATTAGAAATTTCTACAGCAGGCTAGGCTTCAAGAGCATACGTCTCATACCCTCGTATTACCCTTATACGGAGCCAAGCATAGACGTAATTGTGAATATCAACGGAAAGGAGGTCGAGCTTGGAGGATCGGGAATACTAAGACCAGAGGTGAAAAAGATCCTTGGGCTCAAGGCACCGGTGATAGCCTGGGGCCTGGGCCTGGAAAGGCTCGCGATGATGTATTATGATCTTACTGATATAAGGCAGCTTTATAACAGCGATTTCGACTGGCTCCAAACGTACAGGATTCATTGATTCATTCCACTGGCACCATAAGAATAAGTTCAGATCTGCTCCTGTAGAATTCAATGTAATATCAATTTTTTTCTGCTTTGTTATGTTTCGTCATATTTGAGAATATTTCACCAATACTTTCGGATCGTTCCTCCCAGTTTTTCAATCTGTATCTTGCATATTTTCCTCCCGGCAGAGATATTTCTTCAAGCCCTTCTATGCTTTCATAAGCATCTGCCTCAAAGCAGGCGAGATATTCGGTACTACCACCGATCTCACGTGAAAGGCCATAGAATTTCATACCTTTCAAACTCTCCAGCTTGTTTTCAAGCCGGTTGAAGGATTCTTCGGCACCATTCGTTCCCGTTTCTGATCTCACGCATAGAAGCCTTAAAGGACCAAAATCTATCAGTGTGCCCGTATCAATGCTTATCAAGGAAAAATTTAAAACTACCGTGCGAATTTATATATTTATTATATAACATATTATCCTAGAAGCATAGATTTATTATTATATATGGATTAAATGTACGTATAGGCAAAATAACTCAGTGAAAAAAATGGCGGTGGTATTCAATTTACTGGCAATCCTAAAATTCCTTCCACAGTACGTCATTTCAACAGCTGTTGCTCTTTTGATGCTTGACTATATGCTGAAGCACGATCCATCCAGACCTCGCTTTTATCTTAAATATAGAACGGTCAAAAATGGATTTTCAATTTTCAACACAAGGATTGATCTTTCATCGGTAGTTTTAGATATGAAGATCGAACCGTATAAGAGTAGAGATAAATTTTATTCTAATATTGAAAAAAAAGAGTATCCAGGACCTGCCATTGATCTCTTGCCTGAAAGGCCGATTACCGCATTCAATAAATTCGATAAATCTGATGATGGTTTTTACACATTATTCTCGATTCTATACATTATATCCACATGGTTTCTTGTATTCATTCTAACAACGCCTTACAGAAGCATAGCTTCGATCCTTCCAGGATGGGACAGCAGCATAAACTATATCCTCGTGATAGTGCTGGCCCTCGGGCTGCTTGAAGGATCGATATCGTATATCTTTTATATATACAGGGAAAAAAGAGTCTTGATTTATGTTATCATAGGAGTTGCCGTTCTAGTAAATGGCGTAACTTTTCTTCCAGGCTTTGGCTGGGTGAACTTCATACACCTGGAAACAAGGATCCTATACCAGGTTATCATCAGCTTTTCTGCATCCGCAATATCGTACCTTATCTATGAAACCGGCGGTAAAGAGAAAAATTTTGAAATCTTTAAGATAAGCACAGGTCTTGCCTATTCAGCCTTCCTTGTTCTGGCCGTATACAGCTTGATTCAAAAAATAATATCTCTCGGGCTATTCCACTGAAAAATAATGGCAATGAGGATACTGAATTTTACGATCTGAATTGAGGGAATGATGAAGGTCCAGCCATCATGGCATATAATTTCGAATGTTCAGACATTTTTAAATGCATAGTTCTGCTTATTACGTTAAGAAGAGGTTCACGCATTGCCTTTTGTGCTGTTCGCAAAATATCCTTCGGCCTCTTCAATAAATCTCTCCGGAACGTTATTCTTATTTACTTCGGGTATCTCCCCCCAGATATGGGTAAAACCAAATTGTGACAGGAACATTTCAATTATGTTTTTCTCTTCTGACATAAGCACGATGCTCGGCCCGGTATCCATAGAATAGTAAATGCCATCGTATTTTTTCCTGAATTCCCTGATTGCATTAAGCACGGAGATGCTTTCCCTGGATATGACAATATCTCCGGCTGACATAAGGACAGCATGCATAATTCTCGTATCCTCTTCAGCAGAACTCATGATGCTTTTCAGGCTGAACTGATCATCTATCAGTCTGCCTATCAGATCTATCTGGTAAGTTTCCCATGCCCTGTAAAATGGCGATTTTATGGCTGCATGATGGGCGCTTTCGGTTCTGTAATCGGCCATAAGAGGAATGGCTGCAAAGAAGAAATGCGATGTATCCACTGGAAGCCTGAAAGCATAGGATTCCGAAGGTGATATTCCCCTCCAGGATTTCCAGAATGAAACGCCGCCGGAAACGGATCTGGAACCGGACCCGGAAACAAGTCTTGCTATGGATGAAACAAAGGGTGTATCATTCACTGCATCATCTCTGAAGGCGCATCTGGCTATTGATCTGGCAGTTGCAGCACCAATTGCGGCCGACTCTCCAAGACCCTTTGCCTCTCCGTACCTTCTTTCCCGCCTTATGTAAAAGTGGAATGAACCTTTTATGCCGTATGTATCCTTGAATATAGAAAGGGCTTTTATGGCACGTGAAGTGTATTTCTCATCGCTGATGCCATCCATGATTACACGATCCGATCCTTCTGCTTCGGAATATACGCAGGCGCTCAGTGCCCTGGAGAAATCCGTATTGAACGAAATAGAAGGAAAATTAGCTATATTGTAGGTTTCATCGTGGTATCCCAGGAATTTGACAATACCCGTTATTGGATCGCCGGAACCATAAAAAACAGTGCCTGGCTTTAAATCTATATCGTGCTGCAACGGCTTCTTTATAGAACTGTTCGAATTAAGCCAGGATATTATCCTATCGAATTCCACATGCTGATAACAGGAATATGCATAAAAACATTCCCGGCCACGGTACCGGGCATAAAAAAAGTTAATCTATGTATAAACAATAACCCGTAAGTTGAAAGGATCAGCTTACAGGAAACGATACATTATCGTGAGGGGTGAGAGGAATTCACTTGATCCCATTATAATTGCTGTTTATAAGAAGTTTGGATGCAAGATCAAGTACAGAAACGAACAATATTGCATAATACTGGCAAACCAGCTGAACAAGGATTCTGTTATATCATTCATTTCCGGATACAGGGGCAATTATGAAACCGTAAAGACATGCGGGACTATCCTTAAGTGCAAGAAAATATTGAAGAAGATCGAAACCGTCAATGCTTATTGAAAAATTGCATGCTGATCTGTAAACCAGTAACGGTATTTTCTATCTCTATGCTGGCGGTGGTATTCAATTCGAAATTGAAAAAATAATCCACTTGGATATCACAGCCATATGACTGATGATCCAATAAAATTAATGCCCGGATCTATCAACTTTGGCCTTTAATATATGCATCAATCATTTTTCATCATGACTGTTTGCATAAAAATTGGGACTTGTGAATAGCCCGGCAGGCAATGTTATCGTTTTATTAGGTGCATACGTAAATTATGATTTAAATTAATTCAGGGCATCAAATTAAAAAGATTATAATAAGGATGCAGTATTCTTATCTATGGCCTGTGTCAAAGACATAGATTATAACGGTCTTAAAGAACTTATTCAGAAGCAGAAGACTTTTGTCATTGATCTTTGGGCCGAATGGTGCCATCCCTGCAAACTTATGATGCCCTTCTACGAGGAATTGTGTGAATCCATGTCATCATGCGCATTTTACAGTATAAATGTAGACGAAAACAGCCAGGTCATAGATTTTCTTAACGTTAACAGTATACCGAGAATCATAATATTCGTAAATGGCCTTAAATCGTGGGAAATGAAGGGCCTGCAGAGGGAAAGCCACTTCTATGAGATCAGGTCAAGGATACCATGCGACAGCAGCGGAGAGAACCTCTGATTTTTTTAATATTCACGCGATAACGAATTGGTCATATATTTTATAATGATGATACATTAACGGTTAGATGAAACACATCCGTCTGAAGGAAATGCACGTATTGATGCGTATCTATCCTGTTTTCCGGCGGTATATCAGGGACAGGAAGAAAGCGAAAGACGACAGTGGCTGGGATTATCAGGTTGAGGATCATGGCGAAAAGGCCGTGGCCGTGTTCATGGATCTTGGGCCCACCTTCATAAAACTCGGCCAGATCCTGTCCGCCAGGCCGGATCTGCTGCCAAAGGAGTACCTGAAGCCATTCAGGAAGCTTCAGGACAGGGTTGATCCTGATCCCTTCGATTCTGTCCGTTCCGTCATCGAGAAATACACAGGAAATATAGATACCGTTTTTGATTCCTTCGATAAGAATGCAATTTCCGGGGCGTCACTTGGCCAGGTCTACAGGGCTGTTTACAGGGGCAGGGAGGTTGCCGTAAAGGTAAACAGGCCCGGCATCGAGAATATACTCAAGGAAGATCTGACAGTGATCAAGAGGCTCTTAAGGCTTGCAAGGGGCAGGATTGATAATTTCCTTTACATGAGCATTGAAAGCGTCATAATGGATTTCAATACGCGGGTATTCGATGAGATCGATTACCGGAAGGAAGCCCAAAACATGGAAAGAATAAGAGAGAACCTGAAAAATTCCGAGAGAGTCGTAATCCCGGAAATCATCGAAGAGATATCCGGAAAGGAAGTCCTCGTGATGGAATACGTTCCCGGAATAAAAATAGACGATATTTCTGAACTTGATCGATCCGGGATAGACAGGAAGAAACTCGCGTCAACTGTCGATCTTGTCTTCATGCGTATGCTGCTGAAGAATGACATATTCCATGCGGATCCGCATCCGGGGAACCTCTCGGTCACTCCGGACGGGGCCCTGATAATATATGATTTCGGAATGGTGGGCTACATAAATGATGATATGCGCTTCCGCCTTCTTTCGCTCTACGATGGCCTGGTGAACCGTGATCCTGATGAGATCATCGATACGCTCCTTGCCCTGAACGCCCTTTCACCGGCTGCTAACCGCAGCATAGTGAGGCAGGGCATAGAGATGGCAATGTCAGGTTTCTACGGAAGAAACGTGGATGATCTTGAGGTCAGGGAACTCCTCGATGTTGCCAATGACGTGATATTCCAGTTTCCATTCAGGCTGCCCAGGACGCTTGTCCTGTACATGAGGATGACGTCCATCCTCGAGGGGCTGTGCAGGGAGCTTGATCCGGATTTCAAATTCATAAAAGTCCTGCAGAAGATTCTTTATGATGAGGGCCTCATACAGGACCTTTACAGGAAGCAGCTTGAAAACTTTTTTTCTGAAACATTGATAGCCGTAGAAAAGGGGATACAGGCAATACCCCTGATGAAGAGAAAACTAGAGTCTGATGGCGATGTAAGGAAGGATAGGACTTATAAGGTTCCCGCTTCAATATTCCTCGGTTTTCTTGCCTTTTCCTTCTTTTACATGATCGGCAGGAAGCCGGTAATATTCGTACCTCTTATAATTTTAGACATAATAGTATTCGTATACGTTATGGCAAAAAAATGAATTCTATGAAATTCATTCGATCTCAACCGAATGCACATTCTTCGTCTTCATCCTTACCGTGAGGACGCCTTCCGCATATTTTGCACTCATCTCCCCGGGATCAACCTCTATTGGTAGTTTCACGACCTTGAACACATTGTCTATTCTCTGGTCAAGGTATACCCTTTCATACTTGCGTTCCCTTGACGCTGAAATCGTAAGGACGTCCCTATCAACGGTTACCTTTATGTCCTTCTTGCTGAAACCGGCAATTTCAGCTTCAACGACCAGATCCTGCCCATCCTGGAAAATTGAGACCGGCGGATATATGAACGATGATACTTCCCTTATGGAATTCCCTACGTTTTTCATAAACTCGTTCGTAAAAAACCTGACAGGTGTGTACATAATGTATAGATGTGGAACAAATATTTAAAAATTGATATCCGGCTGAGCTACAATCCGATACACGGTTCCATGGATTGCGTTACAGTTTCCCGCCCCACAAATGCCGCATTAGATTATCGATTTGCACATTCGCATATAATCGTTTTGAATAACCCGGTTATCCGCTGTTTCATTCCCTGTACATTTTTATTCGCGATTTTCAACCCGTTTCATCCTGTACGATCGACTTGAAGGCAATCGGAAGCAGCTTTTTTGCTGTGGTTTCCGGATCAGAATCCTCATCGTATGAAAGATTCATATCCTCGGAAGCGATCATCGAATTCATAATCCTGTCTACATGGATCTCCATTTCATGCATAAGGGCCATGCGGACTTCTTCCCTGTACCTTACGATCTTCTTTTTCCCGTATCTCTCATTGTATGCCTGATGGCTGGAAATTGCCTCCAGGAGCTTATCATATCCTTCGCCGGTCAGGGAATCCGTTCCAACTACGGCAGGAAGCCATTCATCACGTTTGTACACGTTATCCAGTATGTCCTTCATTGCAATGTATGATCCGTCACGGTCTATCTTGTTTATGACGAATATGTCACCGATCTCCATCATTCCGGATTTAATTGCCTGTATGCTGTCCCCGAGGCCGGGCGCAAGGGTTACGATTACCGTATCGGCAAGATAAACGATGTCTATATCCGACTGGCCGGCGCCAACAGTTTCTATTATAATAAAATCATTGCCTGCCGCATCCAGTACCTTTGCAATATCCCATGTTGCAAGGGAAAGCCCGCCGTTTGATCCCCTGCTTGAAACGCTTCTCATGAATATTCCGTATTCAGAGAGCACGTTCTGCATCCTTATCCTGTTCCCAAGTATGGCACCGCCGCTGAACGGGCTGCTTGCGTCAACGGCTATTATGGCAACCTTCTTTCCCTGCTTTGCAAGCATGCGGGAAAGCATGCCGATCATCGTACTCTTACCGACACCGGGAGGGCCAGTAATCCCTATTATGTGGGAATGTCCTGTTTTCCGGTAAATGGACCTCACAATATCATAACCCCTGCTATTTCCTTCCTCGATTATGCTTATTGCCCTTGATATGCTTCTCGTATCGCGCGAAAGTATCCCCTTCACTATGGAATCCGTATCCATCGTCACATCTCCTTCATGCGCCTTGCCTCTTCTCCGCGCTTCCTTATGTGTTCCGTTATTACATTAAGTGGGGTTCCCGGACCGAAATTACCGGTAACGCCTATCTTTTCCAGCAAAGGCTTATCATCGTCCGGAATGATTCCACCCCCAACGACGGCTATATCATTTATCCCTTTCTCCTTGAGAAGATCGACGACCTTTGAGAATGCGCTCATGTGGGCACCATTCAGCAGGCTGAGCCCGATTACGTCCACGTCTTCGCTCACTGCTATGTCAACGACTTCTTCCGGTGTTGGAAGCAGGCCGGCGTATATGACATCCATACCGGCGTCCCTCAGGGCCCGGGCCAGCACAAATATGCCGCGATCATGCCCATCGATCGCAGGCTTTGCAAGCAGTACCTTTATCGGCCTAGATGATGACAGGTTCTTTCCAGCTTCCAAATACATCCCTCCCCACATTCGATATTTCCTCTATAGTTGCATAACTTTCAACGGCATCAATGTAGTAAGGCATAAGGTTTTCATTCTCATCTTCCATTGCCTTCCTCAACCGGTCAAGCGATGCCCTGACCTTTTCGCTGTCCCTCTCCTTGCGTACATTTTCAAGGCGCTTTTTCTGTATTTCCTCTGCAGTCCTGTCGATCTTGAGGTAATTTATGGGCTCTTCGCCCTCCTCCACATACCTGTTCACACCAACCATGATTTCCTTTCCGGATTCAAGGTTCTTCTGCCTCCTGTATGATGTATCGGCTATTTCGCGCTGTATGTAACCCTTCTTTATCGCTTCGAGTATGCCACCCATGCTCTCTATCTTGTCGAAGTACCTGTAAGCCTCTTCTTCCATCCTGTCCGTAAGCCACTCAACATAATACGATCCGCCGAGAGGATCAGAAACATCAGGTATTCCCGTTTCGTCCGCAATAATCTGCTGCGTCCTGAGGGCTAGCTTGACAGCGTTTTCAGATGGCAGGGCCCAGGCCTCATCGTAGGAATTTGTGTGGAGGCTCTGCGTTCCACCCATAACAGCAGCCATTGCCTCTATCGTTGTTCTTATGATGTTGTTGAGCGGCTGCTGCCATGTAAGCGTATACCCTGAGGTCTGCGTGTGGAAGCGGAGCATCATGCTCCTGTCATTCCTGGCACCGTATTTTTCCTTCAGGACCGTCGCCCATATCCTCCTTGCGGCCCTCAGTTTTGCTACCTCCTCAAAGAAGTTTATCGATGAATTGAAGAAGAATGAAAGCCTCGGGGCAAAATCGTCTACCCTTAAACCGGATTTTATCCCGAGATCAACGTAATAAAAGCCGTCAGCAAGGGTAAATGCAAGCTCCTGAACAGCACTTGATCCCGCCTCTCTTATGTGGTATCCCGATATACTTATGTAATTCCATTTCGGTACGTTTTTGGTGCAGTATACCATCATGTCCCGGATTATACGTATATGATCTTCTGGAGGATACATCCATTCCTTCTGTGCTATGTATTCCTTCAGTATATCGGCCTGTACTGTACCCGATACCTTGCTGAACGGAACGCCCTGCTTCTTGGCTATTGCAAGGTACATCGCTGTTAGTATAGCCGCGGGGGCATTGATGGTCATGGACGTACTGACCTTTGAAAGATCGATACCGTCAAAGATCACCTCCATATCCTTGAGCGAAGATACATTCACACCACATTTCCCGATCTCTCCATTCGATCTTTTGCTGTCTGCATCGTAACCGTAAAGTGTTGGCATGTCGAATGCTATGCTGAGTCCGGTCTCTCCGTTGCTTATCAGGTATTTCAGCCGTGAATTTGTATCCTCGGGGGTTCCGAAGCCGGAGAACATCCTCATTGTCCAGAGCTTGCCCCTGTACATGTTAGGGTATATCCCCCTTGTGAAAGGATATGTGCCAGGCATGCCGTTTCTCTCAGCAGAACCCTCAGAATCCTCCTTTGTGTAAACTTCCTTTAGATTGATACTTGATGAATTAACATGCTCCCTTTCAGTGTAGCCCGTGGCCTTATTCCATGGATCAAGGGTATCATGCTTCCACTTTTCATACTCGGTATTCTTCCTTTCTGAAAAGTTCTTAAGTTTGTTCTTCCAGAAACTGTCCATGAACGATATAACATGACATTATAAATTAATATTACGGTATCCATTTCTTATAAATAATTAATAAATCCAAAGAACTTATGAATCTTTCAGTCATTTGTCTTCTATGAAAAAAGTTCCAATGACATTTATGTGATCATCTCCCTACTATTTATTTTTTCCATCCCTTTACTTTTTCTCACCATTTCTTTCTGAACCATCTTCATCCTGTTCATATATTCCTCAATATCTTTCATCATTTCAGGATGCCTTGCCCTTACGGACATTGCTTTCATCTTTCTTTCCGTTAGTCTATCGATGAATTCCGTATGCGTTTTAATCGTAACGAATATAATTTCTATGAGCATTCTTACTATTACAATTATCGATCTGTGTTGTGGGTTCACTCTAATTCAGACGGAGAGATCATAGCGAGATACATGTATGGGGAGAGTCAATAGAGGCTGCTGCAGATCACCTGGAATTGCTTGAATTTGCAGATTAAGGTACTTCCAATTCTTTAAGCTACCGGTTGGTAGTGGCCTACTTTCTTTATATCAAATCCAATAATTCAGTCACACAATGAATTTTATCATATACCTCTGCAGTTGTAAGATCATTCTCGTGGAATCCGTCTCTGTGTAGGCCCTCGAGGGCCGTCTTCCAGTTTATATAAACCTTTTCGCCATAACCTAGTTTTAGCATCTTTGCAAAATTATTCAACTCTTGGGTATTCCATTTCCTTTTATTTGGTGCTGCCATTTTATTTTTTATAGCCAGTATTTTTATGCATTCTTCAGCAACCTTGTAAAGTTTCTCAGAAGCTTGAAGGCTATCATCTTGTTTTAAAAGAACCTCTGCTTCCTTGACTAGTTTTTCAAGATCGCCCTTTTTCATCCTCATAGGTTTATTCTCCCTTTGGGGGCCTTGATAATGCCCATATCGCAACACCGATTATGGCTGCAAAAGCTGCTCCCTCCACTATTGGCTTCCACGGAGTCAAAGAAGAGGGAGAAGGCAGCGTAATGCTGTAATTTTCATATATTTTTGAGACCCATTGATCCTGATACTTCAGGTAAAATTCAGGACACGCAGTCCTGTAATATTCATAGGCTTCGTAAATGACATATATTCTAGGATGAGTTAGATGTTCAAGATACTCTCTATTGACCTCAATATGGGGCTTTATGTCTCCGTTTTCAAATATTCGTATGTGCAATTCCCACTCTGGATTGTTAGGAGTTAGAGATTTGCTAAGCCCGATCTTTTCTCCTTGCGGTTCCGCAGGTATAGAATCCTTAAACCCTAGCTGTCTAAGGACCTTCTCAACTTCTGGGATTCTGTTTATGGGAATCCAAGGAATGAATAGTGGATGGTTCTTAGCATTTTCCAGTTGAGACGCCGACAAGGTAATAGGCTTTTTCGTACCCAAAAGGGTAAATTTACTTGGCAAATAAGTGGTGTAGCTAACCATTTTCAAATTATATATGTAATGTAATTATTTATTCTTTGCTCGTAACTGTTCAGTGTGATGTGCCAAGTCCAGTTAACCTGCATTTGATCTCCTGATCAATTCCGGTATATCATTGATGAAGTTCTTCTTTCTCAGTTTTGAGGTATAGTAGACTGAATACAGTGTTGTGTAGATCTTTAAACCTCTCTCAGTCCTTGATCCACCGGATGTTTTCCTGTATATGACTGCAGGTCTCAGGGATCTTTAAGCCCTGTTATTTGTTGGTTCAGCATCAGGATTTATCACGAACTGGAAGAGCCACTCCTTCTTTCTCTTCAGGAGATTGTCAACGAACTTCCTACATTTCATGCTATCATAATGAGATGTGATTAGGGTTGTGAGTTTTTGGAAGAGTCTATCCACATCTTCAATGGTACCATTACCATTGAAGGCTTTAGCCTCTTTGTAAACTTTCTGAAGAACTATCCTTATCCTTCCACCATCATCACCATAGAACTGTTCCAGTTCCTTAGCATCACATATGATATGCGACCAGCAGTACTGCTGACCATTTTCAGTTTTGAAGCAAGTGTCTCAAATGCCGAGTGCCGATCATGGATATCGACACCTCTCTGATCACTGAGTGTTTCAATGGGAACATCATGTGAATTGCTCTTCGA
>JAVRLU010000040.1:0-12899 GCA_031961165.1 Thermoplasmataceae archaeon | reverse complement strand
AAATAATGGATACGCATTTAACAGAATTTTTCGGCCCTGAATCCTGATAGATGAGAAGATATCCATCCAGATATGACGATCCGCCGTCTGAATGATAAACTGCATAAGTATGCCGTGAGCCGGGATTGAACCAGCGACCTCCAGATCTTCAGTCTGGCGCTCTCCCAACTGAGCTATCACGGCTACGCAATCCGTTATATTTAGATTTTATTTAACTTTTCGCTAAGCAATAAGTTGAAATTCAAGTCGCAGCCAACAAATACTTTTTTCATAGAAGTATAAAAGAGGAGGATGGCAACAGAAATAAATGCATTGCAAAATTCAATAGGTACATTAAATTTTCTCAATCTAATAATAACAAACATTCAGCGAGATTTTCCTGGCAGTAAAATCCCTGCATCAAGTTTTTTATAGCCTTTAGAAGCACGTCCAGTGCTCTGATATATCTTAAAACTAAAGCCTGTTTTGCAAAGATCAGATTCCTCTAAAATTTCTTCCGGTGATTCGAATATCAGCCATGTCGTGAAATTATCAAATACACTTAGAAGTAACGTAACGCATAATTTAAATAAAAATAGATAATATCTTAGAAGGAGGCATAACATGGCGAAAGTAGAAGACGTAGACTATAAACCAAAGCCTATAGATGAACATTTTTTGGAAAACGATAAGGACTATCCGGTGACCGGCCAGCATAATAACCATGATGTGAGGGCAGAAGGAATACAGAGAATGGATGCAGCTGGAAAACCTTACCCTACAAAGTGGGGAATACACGGCACTCACGTAGCTGTGGACTGGGATTGCTGTATTGCTGACGGTATCTGCATGGATGTCTGTCCTGTAAGTTTATTCGAATGGGCATTAAACCCAG
Source organism: Thermoplasmataceae archaeon (assembly GCA_031961165.1). Taxonomy (GTDB): domain Archaea; phylum Thermoplasmatota; class Thermoplasmata; order Thermoplasmatales; family Thermoplasmataceae; genus JAVRLS01. The sequence goes on along the minus strand of JAVRLU010000040.1, from coordinate 12,025 downwards.
GAAAAAGTGGAACTGGAAATGACCATAAAATAGCAAAGGGAACTGATGAATGGAATAAATACAGAACAGATAAATGTGATCCTGTACGTGAATCGGATTGTATCTTTTGCATGGCATGTGAAAGTTCTTGCCCTGTAAAGGCAATAAAAATAACACCGTAAAAAAGAAGTTTTTCTTTTTATAATTTTTTATATATCGATTGATCAGGAACAAAATTTTGATTGATAATACGTTATTTTTGCAGGCATTCAGAAAACATTCAGAAGCGTTATTGAAACCAATAAAAAGTCCGACTAAATAAAATAAATTTAAAATAAAACAGGGAACGGATCATCCATACATAGACTGGGGCTCTTTTGAAGTTTTTTCCTGGATCTGCTGATACTGTTCCGCTATCTTTTTCAGCTGGTCATTCATTTCGTTTACCTGCTTTTCCAGGACGTCTGTCTTGATTTTCAAGTTATATACCTTGTTGATCGCTTCCACAAAGCTGAGAACCGATCCAGGGTCCGGAATATCTATTGACGCAGCAGTAATAAGGGACGTGCCGGACATTTTCCTGACGAGGCATTCGTTCAGTATCCCTCCCCCCATTCCAGCGATCAGGGCGGATTCAGCAACCGGTATTCCATTTTTTGTGAATTTATCCAGACGGCCTTTCTCTGCCACTGAATATACCGATCGATCCTCCGGCAAACCGTTGACGGGAGCGCCCTCAAGAAGCACAATCTCACTCGCGCCAATATCTTCAAGCCAGTTCATAAGCGAATTTGATATCTCATATATATGTGAAGAAGGAATAGGCACTTCGCACACTATCAGAACAAGCGTTCCGTTGCCGTTCGAATATATACGGAACGGATGCCTTAACTTGCCTCCAACAAAAACCGTAACTGGGGGTATATGCTGAGAGATGACGTGCGCAACCTGATGAAGCTGCATACTTTCAATTATATAACTGGCACTTAGTACGCCTGCAAAAGTTGATCCCTGGAATCCAGCTATTACAAGAGGGTTGGTATAATTCCGTTTTTCAATTTCCACTACCTGAGAATCAAGCTTTCTCTTTTCAGTCATAATATAGTAGCCTTACACGCTATATATATCTTATCAAAATGAAATAATGCTGAATGGCTGTTAAAATTTAAGCATTTTAAGGAAAGAGTTTGTTACGTATACTCAGTTTACGCAGTAATAGCATCATTTAAGAATAATATTAGCATAAAGATAGCATGAAAGTGGGAGCACCTTTTGCAGGGCCGGTATCATTTCCATTACTTGTAATAAAAGATCGGCTAGGATACGATTTGTTTAACACATGTAAATCTTCTGACAAGTTTGACATCGTTCTGGATTCGATAACGAATATGTGGAAGTTCAACTATAATATTTTTGCAGCTGTATATATAGATATGTACTCTTTCACCGGTAATTATGATTCAAAAATTTTATACACTGTCAAAGCAGGAACACTCGCGGATTTCAATGCAAGGCTTTATGCCAGAAAAACCAATAAAACCGTTATTAATACGGATTCCGATGAGGCCGTTAAAATGGCTTCAAAAGGTTACCTCTCGCTGGTCGGCAATGAAATAAAGGTCGGCGAAAGCTTCGAAAAAAAACTTTTAGAACTTGGCATATCGGCCCCATCATGCGTATTTGGCGCAAAATCAACCTACGATCCGGTTATACTTGACGATTACAGGTCAGGTATTGATTTCATCAGGAAAAATCCTGATGATTCGGCAAAAAGAATATCGGAAATCTCAGGGTACTATACATACGATGTTATGAAAAAAATAATAAAGATATACAATCACAGGCTGACACTGGATTATAACGACCTTGAAAGATCAATTGACACGTATGGAGAAGTTGAAGATCGTGTCAAATCTATTGGAATTATACGGTGATAAAATGGATGTTGAAGTAAAAAGAAAATATATGGAAGCAGGAAGAATAGGAAAAAAAGCCCTAGAATTTGCGGCACAGGTGATAGAACCCGGAGCTGCTTTCTATGATGTTGCTGAAGGAATAGAGAATTTCATACGGGAACAGGGAGCCAGGCCATCATTCCCGGTGAATCTTTCAATAAATAATGAAGCGGCCCACTACACGCCATCCGTAGGAGATAAAAAAACATTCAAAAGGGGAGACGTTGTGAAGGTGGACCTTGGCGCACACATAGACGGCTACATGTCAGATACCGCCATAACGCTGGAGGTCGGAGAAGCCGGGAATCATTCTGATCTAATCGATGCTACAAGGGAGGCACTTAACCATGCAATAAAACTTGTAAGGCCATTCAGGAATGTTAATGAGATTGGAGGTGAAATATCGAACGTCATTACCTCATACGGCTTCAAGCCCGTAAAAAACCTTGGTGGTCACGGAATTGAGAGATACGATCTTCATGCATCATATTTATTTGTTCCGAATTACGATGATGGCAATGCAACGAAACTGCAACCGGACAGGGCAATAGCAATTGAACCATTCGCATCCACAGGAATAGGAATGATACATAACGGCCAGCCCGCAAACATATTCATACTCAGTGGTACGAAGGTAAGGGAAGATGAGATTCTTTATAAGAACTTCAATACGCTCCCATTTGCCGAAAGATGGCTCCCATCGGTGATTCCGGATTACAAGGAATACATCAGAAAGATGAAGGAATCCCGTGAAGTTACAGAATTTTCTGTCCTGAAGGAGCATGGCAGCTCCCTGATTTCCCAGGCAGAACACACCATGCTCGTCTTATCTGATGAAACAATCGTTACTACGGCGTAAGGTCGTCAATTTTTTTTAAAAAATTTTTATTTATCCTGAATTTTTAATAATATGCAAATTTAATTTATATACATTATAATCCAATACTGATATATACTTTATAATAATTTCATACTGTCTTAACCCTTCATTATACCGTGTATATTGAAGGGTGAAGGTGAATTTATATGACTGAAATGATGGATCAAACTGAAAGGGACCTATACATACGGGGGTTCACCTCGATGGTTTTAGGCCGCTATTTTGACAAGAAAGTGGTAACAGCTCAGAGGCAGGGCCTCGTGGGGTTTTACACTCCGATGATCGGGCAGGAAGCTACGCAGGCCGGATCTGCCATGGCCCTGTCGTCAAACGATTCTATCTACGGTTATTACCGGGATGTTACAATTCTCCTCTATATGGGTTATCCTGTTGAAAAGCTTTTTGACCAGGTGATGGGAAACCGCGAGGACACCTCTAAGGGAAGGCAGATGCCAAGCCACTACAGTGCAAAATCGATAAACTTTATGTCAGTTCCAAGTCCGGTGGCCACAAACCTGCCGCTTGCAGTTGGAGCCGCATATGCAAAGAAATTCAAGAAAGAGGACGGAATTGTTATAACAACTTTTGGCGATGGCGGCACATCAACTCCTGATTTTCATTCATCGATGAATCTTGCTGCAGTTTTTGATCTTCCCGTAGTCTTCCTTTGCGAGAACAATGGATGGGCGATCTCCCTACCAGTCTCAAGACAGACGAAGGCCGAGATTTACAAAAAGGCAGAGGCATACGGCATGAAAGGCGTATACGTTGATGGAAACAACTTCATTGAGACTTACAAAACGGTAAAGGATGCCGTGGAATACGCGAGATCCGGAAACCCTATACTTGTTGAGGCAAGGAGCTACAGAATAGGACCGCATTCGACCTCGGATGATCCAACAAAATACAGGGTCAACGAGATCACCGAGGGGAGCGAGAAGGATCCGCTAGAGATCGCAAAAAACCTGATGATAAAAAATGGTTACCTGAAGGAGGATGAAATAAAGAAGATAATGGATGAATCCAGGATCATGATCGATCAGAAATTCGATGAAAGACTCAAGATTCCTCCCCCGGATCCATCCACGCTTTTCGATGATGTTTATTCACATCCGACATGGGTGCTTGATGAGGAAAAGGGTGATATAATACGGCACAGATAAATATGGTTCAGGCTTTGAACTCGGCCATGGATCTGAAGATGGCAGAGGATGAAAATGTTATAGTTTTAGGTGAAGACGTAGGAAAGGATGGTGGTGTATTTCGTGTAACTGACGGGCTTCTGGCAAAATACGGGAGTGAACGCGTTATCGATACCCCGCTTACTGAGCTTGGTATAGTCGGGATGTCCATAGGAATGGCCGTGAACGGTCTCAGGCCCATACCTGAGATACAGTTCCAGGACTTCATATACACTTCAATGGACCAGATAATAAACCAGATGGCAAAGATCCGCTTCAGGTCCGGAGGCGATTATACGGTTCCGCTTGTGCTAAGAACGCCCGTTGGAGGCGGGATAAAGGGCGGCCTGTACCACTCGCAGAGCGGTGAGACATATTTTGCCCATACAGCAGGCCTTACCGTTGTATCGCCATCGAATCCCTATGATGCAAAGGGGCTGCTCATATCGGCAATAGAATCGCCGGATCCCGTCATATTCCTTGAGCCAAAGAGGCTGTACAGATCCGTAAAGACGGATGTTCCGGATGATAAATTTACGGTACCGATAGGAAAGGCGAAATTACTTCAGGAAGGGGATGAGTTCACAATCATAACGTATGGATCAATGGTGCCGACGGTTACTTCCGTAATAAAGAAAAACAACGTAAGCGCCGATGTTATAGATCTGAGAACACTTTCCCCGATAGATAAGGACACGGTAATAGAATCGGTTAAAAAGACAGGACGGGTGATCATAGTACACGAGGCGCCAAGAACCCTCGGTATGGGGGCGGAGATATCTGCGATGATATCAGAGAGGGCCATTGAATATCTTTATGGACCAATACTGAGGGTGACCGGCCCGGATACACCGTTCCCCTACCGCCTTGAGGACTATTACCTTCCAAATGAGGAAAGGATTATGGCTGCAATTGAAAAGCTCAGGAATTTCAGGTGATAATATGTACGAATTTAAACTTCCAGACATAGGAGAAGGCGTTTCAGAAGGAGAAATAGTAAAATGGGATGTAAAGGAGAACGACGAGGTGAAGAGGGACCAGGACCTCGTTGAAATAATGACCGATAAAGTAACGGTGAAGATACCGTCACCGGTGAAGGGGAAGGTAGTGAAACTGCTTCACCGTGAGGGCGAAGTTGTCCAGGTCGGATCTCCACTTATATACATAGATGATGGTTCAGCTCAGACCTTGCATGAAGAGGAAAAACAGGAAGCTAAGCCTGTGGAAAGCGAACAGGTTCCAGTAACTCCAAAGGCCGAAGTTCCGGCGGCCAGGCCCCTGGCAAGCCCGGCCGTGAGGAGAATTGCAAGGGAAAAAGGCATTGACCTTCAGTCCGTAAAAGGATCCGGGGAAAGTGGAAGGGTAACTATTGACGATCTCAACAATTACGCAAAGAAGCCGGTTCCTGAGAACCGCGAGCCTGTAAAGATCGAGGTAAAAACCGTTGAAGCAGGCACAGGGGATGAAATAGTTGAGATGCACGGCCTAAGGAGGATAATCTTTGACAAGATGACAAAGGCAAAACAGATTATGCCCCATTTCACTGTGATTGAAGAGGTAGACGTCACGAATATGCTGCACTTCCTTTCAGAATCGAAGGATAAAGGCATAAAGATTACCGTTACCGGATACCTGGCCAGGATAGTTCCTGTCGTTCTAAAAAGATACCCATACCTGAACGCAGTATACGATGAAGCAAATAAAAGATACAGGCTGAAAAAATATTACAACATAGGAATTGCTGTTGATACCCCGGATGGCCTCAACGTGTTTGTTGTAAAATCCGCAGATTCGAAGAGCATGGCGGAGATATCATCCGAGATTGCTGAGAAGGCTGAGAGGGCAAGGAAAGGAAACCTGGAACTTGAAGAGGTTCAGGACTCCACATTCACAATTACAAACGTAGGCGGAATAGGCGGCATAATGTCCACGCCGATAATCAATTATCCTGAAGTTGCAATCCTGGGAGTGCACAGGCCATTTGATGTTGCAGGGCGCAAGATGATGTACCTCTCGCTTTCCTGTGATCATCGCCTTATAGACGGCGCACTGGCTACCCGTTTCATCGTTGACCTCAAAAAAATTATTGAGGATCCAGACGCTTTAATCTCGGAGATTTAATATGTATGATGCTGTTATAATAGGTTCTGGCCCTGCCGGATATGCCGCTGCCATAAGGCTTGGCCAGAGAAAGAAGAAGGTAGCACTCATCGAAAAGGACAAAATTGGCGGAGAATGCCTCAACTACGGGTGCATCCCGTCAAAGGCACTTATAGAACTGGCGTCTTCTATAAATTACCTCAGGGAAATGCCGGGTGTAAACATAGAGTATTCCATAGACGTAAAGAAATGGCAGGAATGGAAATGGTCGATGATCAATAAGCTCACAGGGGGCGTTGAAACGCTCTGCAAGGGATACGGTGTAGACGTTGTTCACGGAACTGGCTACATAATTGACAGGAATCATGTGAAGGTAAACGATACGGTTCTGGAAACGGAAAATCTTGTGATCGCAACAGGATCCGTACCGGTAAAGATCCAGGGCATAGATGACGTCCTCTATAACAGGGAAATACTTGATTTTGACCACATACCGAAATCGCTGGCTATCATCGGTGGGGGTTATATAGGTGTGGAACTGGGTACCGCCTTCAGGAAGCTCGGTTCAGAAGTAACGATAATAGAAATGATGCCTTCAATACTTCCTGGAGTCGATCCTGAACTCGTGCGGTACACTGAAAGAAGGATGAGGCAGCTTGGCATAACAATAATGACGGGAAAAAAGGTCAAGAGCGCAAAAAAATCCGGGGAATTCACCATTGAACTTGAATCAGGGGAAAAAATAAGCGCAGAAACGGCCCTTATGACCGTTGGCCGTGTTCCAAACACAACCGGATTTGGCCTGGAAAACCTAAATCTCGAAATGGACGGCCGCTTCATAAAGACCGATGAAAGGAAGAGGACAAGCATAAAAACGGTCTATGCGATCGGGGACGTTTCCGGGCAGCCGATGCTTGCGCACAAGGGTTATTACGATGCAGAAATAGCCGCTGACAATATATCTGGGATAGACAGTGTCGTTGATTACAGGGCGATGCCCTACGTGATATACTCCGATCCTGAAATATCATACACCGGTTCGAAGGGATACAAATCCACACGGTTTCCTGTTCCGGCAAATGGCCGTTCCCTCACCATGAACGCTGGCAACGGAACTTTCAACATCTATTATGACGAGAAGGGCATGATTACCGGTGCAGGTCTTGCGGCTCCGCATTCATCAGAACTGATAAGTGAAATATCGCTTGCGGTTGAGGCAGGACTAATGGCCATGGATATAGGCCTGACAATACATCCGCATCCTACGGTTTCAGAGGGAGTGAAGGAAAGTGCGGAAGAAGCCTACGGGAAGCCCCTGCATTTTAAAATGTGAAAACAAAATATTATATTTTTATTTTAAATAAACGGATCAATGAAACTGGAACTTATAAAAGCGCAAACAGAAACATGATCATTTTTCAAGCAGGATTAAATAGTGTGTCCCAAGATCAGCATCTTTCAGGAAACGGAATCCATTGCGTTCGAAACCCTCAATAACCTTTGCCTCCGGAATCTTCATTGAAGAAGGCGGACCAAATGCCGTTCCGGGCTTGAAGTCAATAATAGCCAAATATTTTGATGACAGCGAATTTAAAACATCGTATATTTCAGGGCATTCAGTTGAAAGCCCGTGAAATACATTTGCCATAAAGACAAGATCGAAAGGTGACGATTTAAAAGAGCAGATATCGGCTTTTTCCGTCTTTATGCCTTTCTGGTTCAGGGTGCTGAATGCGCTATCGTCTATGTCAATCCCAGTAACATTTGCAAATTTCCTCTTCAGCATGATGGAAAAATACCCGTCGCCGCAACCCGCATCAAGAACGGACGATTCTGGATCGATATCAAGAAATGAAAGTATGGCATCTTCATCAAACTGGCGATGCCTGCCATGCCCGTGTCCATAGAATCCTGCTATCTTACCTTTATATTAAAAGACCCATAAATCTTTTCTTACCGTTCTCCCATTAGAAAAGTTCAATGATTCCCATCGTCTCGGGCGATCGAATTATAATTTCATGATTCCCTATGTATGTCCCATATCCTTTCCTCTATCCCCATCCTTTTATTCGAGACGAGGGCAAGCATAAAGAGCAGGGATGATAGCCTGTTTGCATATATAAGTACATTCTTGTCTATGCTGAAGGTTCTGGAGGCCCACACTATCCTCCTTTCCAGGCGGCGCGATACTGTCCGCGCAATGTGTAGAGATATTGCCTCCCTGGATCCTCCGGGTATAACGAATAGCCTTATTTTTCCTATTTCCTGTTTCAGATCTTTAACACGCTGTTCAAGAAAATCGATCATTTCCTTTGTAACTGTCCTGCCCTTCGATCCTGTTGAAACATCTTCCCCAAGTGTGAACAGGTCATTCTGAACCTTCATAAGGTCGTCCCTTACATCTTCCCACTTCGTATCCAGAAGCGCCTGCCCGATGAAGGCCAGCAGCTCGTCTATTTCTCCCTGAATTTCAACGATCGGAGAATCTTTGCCAACCCTCTGCCTGTCGGCAAGATCAGTTTCTCCGGCATCCCCGCGCCTGGTGAACATCCCGATCGCCTCACAGAAGGACGGCCCTGCACGGGGCCCCATCCTGGCCCATACTCAGGGGGAGGCATAAAAAATCATATGTACCCGGGCTGGCCTTGCTCAAATTGAGCCCTTCGATGATTACAGCATCATTCCTGAAGAGATACTTATGCACTTCCGGTTCCGATCCGAACTTCTCTATTGAGAGATAATCAATGCCGACTACCTTCACACCCTTTTCGATAAGCTTCCTGGCCCCGGAAATGGATAAGTATGTGAATTTCTCATCAAATTTTTCATACTTCTGGGAATTTTGCGTCCTGAACAGAACAATTTTTTCCACCTTTTCCGGTATGTCCCTGTCTGTTATTTCTGGGCCATTCACGGCTATTACAGATGCCTTTCCAATGAACCTTTCGAGATCTATTTCATCTGCCTTCTTTCCGTCCGGAAGCATATGATAAGGGGCATCAAAGTGGGTTCCTGAATGTGTTTCCATAATGATACGCATTATGTGCACGTGATCCTTCTCGTGTGTCTTAAATTCGTATTCTTCGTATGGCATGTCGCCCGGATAGGTCACCAGACCGTTTTTATAAGGTATGCTTATATCTATCATAGTTTAGTATAAAACATTGTTATTTAACATTGATCAAAGAAACAGGCACATTCCATTCGTCGTTTATGAATGCGCATAAATGGGTTTGCTGTTCGATTTTCGGATAATAAATGTGTCCTTTTATATAAAGGGAAAAGCAGCATTATGACGGTAAGTTAACGGGCCAAATGCCAGAATGTATTGCGATCCAAAACAAATCTCATCTTGCAGAAACCCGAAAGATCCGGTAAAAATAAAACGCCTGTGAACGTATAGGTCATCTGTGTAATCTTAAATAGTAAAAACTGATGCATTCGGCATGAAGCCTCACATAGAACTGGAAAAACTGAAAAAATTTGTAAATGCAAACGGATCATACAGCCTGGTCGTAAAGGGAAACAGTGTTGAAGTCCATTTTTCTCCAAATTTTCCTGAAGCCATACCGCATCTCCCGGACAATCAGCCAGTTGAACACGTTATGTATGGAACCCTCGAGGACGGCATAATATATTTTTATAAATTCCAAACCACAAGCAGTTTTGGAACTACTGAAAATATTCTCACGGACGATGATCCCATAATGGAATGGTTAAAATACGTTGATTGATAAACCGATTTCTAAATACTTATAAATATTTATTTTTACAGAGGCATATAATGATTGGATCGCATTTTAAATTATACTTTAAGGGAATCCTTAAAAGCGCGTATTGCGATTTTACGATCCATAAGTTTCGAGTATGCGATACAGTATAATGTATCCGAAGAGTGTAACTGTATTAACCGAAAGTAACAGTATGGCCAGCCCGGATCCATATCTTAAGGAAAGATGGTAATACACAACAATGCCAAGTATAGATTGCAAAACCAGTATCGATCCGAATGCTGCAATACGGGAAAACACCTTTGCCCTCATCCTGAAATAGCTTCTAAGATACGAAAAAGTAATGATCGCAAATATCAGGAGGAAGACGGAAATGACCGCAAGATTCGCTATCCAGAAAGGGCCCATATCAACTGATACCTCTCCTGTTTTCTGCATTTTTTAAAAGTTCCGCAACCATGTCAAGATTCTGTTCAAGAATCTGGCTCGTAAAGTAAACTTTTCCATAGCCGCTTCCCTGTACAGTAACCAGGCCATTATCCACCAGTATCTTCATGTGGTGTTCAATTGTCCTGTAATTAACATTAAGTTCCCTGGACAGCTGATTTGCGTTTTTCGGTTCATCCTTTAGCGATTTAACTATCCTGAACCTCATATCTCCACCCCTTGTGGCAATGAAGAGCCACCATGCCAATCTCTTAAATGTACTGTTAAAACCATCACCTGACAAATCAAAATACAATAAAAAAAGTAAAGATAAATGTTGTCATGCGATTCAAATCCTATCGATCAGGTTGCTTCCTGTGATCTGAAACACTTCGCTGGTTATCATATAGTTTGGAATTCCGGTTTTTACATTCAGGCCGGTGCTATAGTATTCCAGGTCGTATGTAACGTTTATATACTTGAACTGTGATGAATTTGACGAACTTTGAACAATGAACTGAACATCCGCTTTCACTGAAGCAGTGTTTCCGCTGACGTTTACTGTTGGAGGCGATTCAGCGTAGAACCATACCGCTGACCATAATCCGAAAAACTTATTCCATGTCGAGTTGATCTGCGCTGTTCCTGAATATGTACCGTTCAATGGCCCGCCGATCCAGTAGAGGGTAGCGTTCGAGGCGTACTGATCCATAACGGTAGTGCTATTCTCAATTGCTATGTTATTCCAGTGGCTGAACGCAAGGTTTTCTACGTAGTTAATATCCGTAAATTTTTGTGAAGCAGATACAAAACCGGATCCAACTATATGCCATGTTTCTCCGTATATTAGCCATGTACCCGCATTATAAATATAATCTAGCCTGTAGCTTATGTTCAGGTACTGAGCCTGGGCCTGGCTGCTTACCGGAGTAAGTACGAATTGGTTTTCAGAGAGTACGGTTGCAGTGTTCCCGGAAACTGAAACAACTGGAGGCGACACCGTGTAGAACCATACTGCAGACCATAGCCCGAAAAACTTAGACCATGTTGATATTATGCTACCGATTCCGGAATATGTTCCTGTAAGCGGTCCACCGATCCAGTCAAGCGTTGCATTTGAGGCGTACTGCCCCTTAAGCAGTGTCGTGTTCTCTATGGCTATATAATTCCAGTGCGCATAGGCATTATCCAGCACTACCGAACTCTGCTGGCCTTCATATTTGGCCTGCAGGCTATTATACTGGTCCTGGCTTTTTACAGCACTGGAATTTTCAAATACAAACAGTGCTGACATGACAATTGTCAGGACTATGAATACAACTGCCACAGTCTTGAATATTTTTGTGTTCATAAATTCACATTGCCGTGTTATTGAATAGAATTTTTCAAGATTATATGCATATCATATGCAAATTTCATGCAATTCTCCTGTAATACGGGATTATATGCAGAATACCCCTAAAAAAGGCTATGAAGCCGTTCATTGATTGCCGGTCCTTGAAACGATTAGTCGAATACGCATAACAATGGACCGGTTGATATTCCCGGCACAAAATTTCCGAATCCGGCCTTCGTGTAAACTCAAAAACAAGTGAAAGGTATTGTCCAGAACTACGTCATAAATATATATTATCTTTTAATAATGCATATATGGAGGGTATAAGCGTAGAGGATGATTTTTCCCTGATCCTTGACTACTTCACGAAACTTTTTGCAAGCAAACGCATGCGCCGGATATACATAAGAGACATCCCCGTAGACTATATTGGAAAT
>JAVRLU010000039.1:0-13039 GCA_031961165.1 Thermoplasmataceae archaeon | reverse complement strand
CGTTTCCCCCAAGTACCGTGGCATATGGTTTATGGCAGGGCGATCGAGGAGCTGTGAATATACCATAACGAGCGTATTCCCAGGAAGCATGGCATTGATCCCAAGCTTCATGGATATCCTGTGGACCGCCTCGATGTCCAGTGATCTCCGTACTTCCACTGCCCTCACATCCTCTGAGGATATTCTCCTGACAGGGGAACCGATCATCTCCTTTCCTATGTACCTGATAAACTCCTGCTTAACCTTTCCATCAACACGCTTGCTTCTTACCTCGGCAAGATATGTCCCGGACTTTGTCCTTATCTTTCTTATGAATGTCGTAGTGTGTAATTAAACACTACAAAGTATCTACATGTTTCGGTGGACTACCCATAATAAAGGCTCAGGGAGAGTAGTGACTAAAAATTGTCAAAAAATTAGGTAATTAGGAAACATTTTTTAACGTGATAAAGGTATATTTAGACTTTAAAAGTGTTGTCTTCATTTACAAAGTGAATTTATTGTCTTGACCATATCCCCATTTGTCTTGTACCAGATTTTTCCTTCCAGAGAATATTCCTTTTCTAGTTCTGCCACAATTTTTTCCAAACCAAAACTCTTTGCATACGAGAAAGGGCCATTAGGCCAGTTCATCCCCTTTATCATAGCCCTTTCAATTGTATCACAATCAGCAACATCGTTTTTCAACAACCAATACGCTTCATTTATGCCGACGCTTATTAGTCTTCTAGCTAGATCACCTGTTTCAATATGCTTTATATGAATTTTACCTCCTTCTTTACCATTATAATCATAAAAGCCTTTACCACTTTTTATTCCTAATCTATTTTCAGAAACCATTCTTTCAAGTATCGGGGAAATTTCCATTTCGAAACCATTTTCACGCAATTCTCTGGCACCATAAAGAACAACATCTATTCCAACAAAATCTAGAAGTTGGCACATTCCCATTGGGAATCTCAGATCATAAACAGAAGCGGAATCAATCTGTTCCTTCGAGAATCCCTCTTCTATAAGTCTGAAAGTTTCGCTAAATAACCTAGCATTTATGCGGTTTACTATGAAACCTGGAACTTCTTTCTTGAGCGTAACCTCTTCTTTCCCTATACTCTTTACTAGGTTACGAGACTTTTCTATTGTATCGTCCGATGTATTCTCTCCTCTGATAATCTCAACTAATGGCATAATTAAGGGTGGATTGAAAAAGTGTAAACCCACAAAATTTTTAGGATTTTTAATAAAACTGGATAAAATCGTAATTGGTATAGTTGAGGTGTTTGATGCCACAATAGAGTCATTCTCTATGATACCGCTCAGATCCTCCAAAACTTGTTTTTTTATATTGAGGTTTTCCGGGACCGCCTCAATTATGATAGTTGCATTACGTAGCAAAGAGAGATCATTTGTGAACGTTATATAATCAAAATTTTCTTTTTTGGATAATTTTGAAAGATTTATATCAATTTTCTTCTTTGCACGTTCTAGAGCATCATTATTGTTATCTATAAGCACTACATTATATCCGTGTAGCGCAAGAAGTTCAGCAATTCCATGACCCATAGAACCAGCACCTATAACGCCAGCCTTATTCATATTTCGCTAAACTATATTCTTATATAAATATTTACGCTTTTAAAGCTCGAGAGCTACTATATAAGTACATAGAATTTACAATTAGAAAAATAATGCTATCTTTAAATTCTTTATATAAAATATATAAATGAAAATAATAATCTGTCTTGTTACACATTCTATGAAAAAAGTTCCAATGACACTTATGTGATCATCTCCGTACTATTTATTTTTCCATCCCTTTAGTTTTTCTCGCCCTTTCTTTCTGAACCATCTTCATCCTGTTCATATATTCTTCAATATCTTTCACCATTTCAGGGTGCCTTGCCCTTACGGACATCGCCCTCATCTTTCTTTCCGTTAGTCTATCGGTATTATCTATGAATTTCGTATTCGTTTTAATCATAACGAATATAACTAAAGTTTTGCGTTGATTATATTGTATTGCCATTATGAATATTCTCGACAGAATTAAGGTTATTCCTTATCGATTTGTAAAGATTCATAATTGATCGTTTAAGTGCATTTATGATACGATCATCATATTTCCTGAATCCCTTGAAGAGGGATTCAAGGAGTTCGAAGGAAACCCATCTCTTCCTCCTTTCGATCCCTTCAGGAATGTCCGGATATCTATTGAGGGATCTTATGCTGGATATTTCGAGGATCACCCTTCCCGTTGCTATAAGACCGAGGTACAACTCTATCTTGCCTAGCTTTCTCAGGAAGATGTAATCGATCACGTTCTGCTTAAGATCCCTATGCGTAACTTCGATATCCCATCTGTGCAGATAGGTTTCCAGTATCTTCTTGATACTCCAGTCCTTCCTGTTTGTTCCGAGATCCCTTGTAATTGTGTTAACACCCTTTCCCTGGTGATCCATAATTATTATTCATTGCACGAACATGCTACCTTCTATCCGATCTTGATGATTTCACTATATCTTCAGGCGCTTTCTCTCTTCCTCTGTAAGCACAATATGAGGTTTTGTTCTTTTGAACACCATGAGTAAATATTATGGGAGTGTATAATAAATTGTATTGTTAATTTGGAAACGCTATACTAGATTGAGACTCTTCCTCACTATGCTTGACTACACTATGATAGTGATCATAGAGGCCAAGTGCAACACCACATACAATCAGGCGCTTAATATTATATCTTGCCGGAGAAGCTGTTTACGCTAACGGTTCCTACAGTTACGCGGGATATATCAAGAAGCAGAGGGGGTTAATAGAAAAGCTTAAGATCAAATTTTATTAGTAAAAAAGGGCGAAGACGGGTATAAATAACCTATCCCCCACATACTCGACTGCATTTCTGATCTTGAGAAATTCAAACGTAACCTTTAAATTTTTTAGCTCCTATATAAAACCACTCTTGTCTCCGAAAACATGGTCTGACAATAAAGCATTTTCATAGGTATCATTCCCAAATATTACTGTTAGTGCCATAGAATCCCTATAGAATTTTTCTATTCCGAAATCCTCTATGTATCCATAACCTCCGTGTATCTGAAGTGAAAGGCGCGTAGCATCTGTAGAAATTTTTTTTGCTTTAATCTTAGAGATAGCTGACTCGTATCTGCTTATGGCTGAGTAAGCATATGACTTAATCAAATCTATTTCCGTTTTCATGGCCAGAAGTGATGATGAAATCGGACCAAAATCTTTGAGAGGATGATCAAAAGCTGATCTCGTCTTTGAATATTCAATGGCCTTATCTATGGCCCCTTCCGAGAGCCCTATAAAGATTGCAGAGATTATTTTTCCATCTCTTACAAGCGCTTCAGTTAAGCTTTCTATATTTTTTCCTCCAAGTAGATGGTAATCGTCAGTATCAAATTGAACATCAGAAAAATCAAGTCCTCGTATTCCGAGATGATATTTTCTCTTTGGCTCAAACCCTGATCTTACCATATATAGATTGTTTCCAGCTCCGCCAGATAGAATAATTCTGTCACAGTCTCCATTAATAACATTTTCTTTAGTCCCGACCATTTTATTTCCTTCTATCTTAGGATCATTCATTTGCCCTGCTCCTTTATATAATTCCGGAAAAGCCACAGAGACATTAATTTCACCGGCTTTCACAGCATTTAATAATTCATCTCCCGCATTGTAAATTTCAAAGAACAGATTAGTAATAAAAACCTTTAAAGCAACCGACGGCGAAGAATGCGCAATTTCTTCCAGTATGATCATATATGTCTTATCATCAAGTTGAGTTGTTCCGGCATCGGTTAATGCCCTCGCAGTTAAGAAGCCTTGTGCCCCCATTTTCTCTATCAGGTCTTTTGTTATGCCTTTCCTTTCAATGTTAATTGCATTGCTTTCAATGTTTTTGTTTACGAATTGTTGAACAGTTGACCTAATAATATCATATTCTTCTATCAATAGTCATCACCAGCTTTAAGCATTCTTGCTATTACAAGCCTTTCAATCTCGCTAGTGCCCTCCCATATTTCCGTTATCTTGGCATCTCTAAAAAAGCGTTCCATTCCAGAATTTAAACCATCAATTCCAACCATATCAATAGCCTTCTGAGATACGTAAACTGAAGTTTCGGATGCGTATGCTTTAGCCATGCTAGTAATCGCTGGATTTGGTTTATTATTGAATATATAATAGGCGGCTTCATATGTAAGAAGTTTGGCAGCTTCAATCCTCGTGGCCATATCGGCTATCTCGAACTGCGTGCCTTCATCTGCAGAAGTTGATTTTCCCTGTTTTTCAAGTATTTTCAGGGTTCTGGCCAGCATTCCTTCGGATATTCCGAGAGCCTGAGCCGCTACATAGACTCGAGTAATATCAAATAGGGCCATTATATAGTAGAAACCTTTGCCAGTTTCCCCAATTAGGTTATCCTCTGGTACTTCTACATTTTCCAGTATTATTTCAGCTGTGTCGGTTGCACGAACCCCAAGTTTCCCTCTCAGTTTAGTAGGTTTAAAACCAAGCATTGATCTTTCAACAATAAAAGCACTCAATTCATTGTGTTTTCTGTTCTGTTCTGATGTCCTTGCAAGTAGTACAAAGAAATCAGAAATATCTCCATTCGTGATGAACATCTTTGAGCCGTTGATAATGTAATGATTATCCTTTTTTAATGCCACAGTCTTTATATTAGCAACATCACTTCCGCCACCAGGTTCTGTTACAGCAAGCCCCATCTTTGCAGCTCCTCTATAGACGCGGTTTATGTACTTTTCTTTCTGTTGTTCATTCCCAAAAAGGGCTATAACCTCATTCCCAAAATAAGGAACAAGCAAGGAAATGCCAAGTCCGCCATCGTATTTGCAAAGTTCTTCTGTAGCAATAAGCACTGACCAAGGGTTTGAATAGTCAATTATATGTTCATCTACTGATTTTTTGAAAATATCCTCCGGGTATTTTTCTGCTCTATCGTACTGATATGCAACTTCCTCTGTAAACTCCCTTTTTGCAAATTCGTGAGCCTTCTTTTTTATTTCGATAAGATCTGGAGACAACTCAAAATTCATATCACCACCTCTGGAATATAACTGAGTAACCTTGTCCACCTCCAACACACAATGTAGCTAAACCATATTCCTTCTGTTTTTCATTCATAATTCGCGAAATCGTACCTGCAAGTCTCGTACCAGTTGCGCCTAGAGGATGCCCTATTGAAATTCCGCCACCGTGAACATTGACTTTATCTCTTTCGATATTAAGCTTTTTCATTGCGTTAAGAACAACAACAGCAAACGCCTCATTGATTTCCCACACTCCAATATCATCGGCTGATAGACCCGCTTTCTTTAATGCATTTAGCGAGGCTGGAACCGGCCCTTCACCCATTATGTTGGGAGGAACACCTGCCCACCCAAATGAAATAATTTTTGAAAGTGGTTTTAAACCATATTCCCTCATCTTCTTTCCAGACATTAACATCACTGCTGAAGCACCTGCATTAAGTGGAGCAGAGTTACCAGCTGTTATTTTTCCGCCATCTTTGAATGCTGGTTTCAAACTTTTCATTGCCTCTAGCGAAGCGTCCTTCCTTACGCTTTGGTCTTCACTTATAAGAATATTTTCACCATTGCGATTTACCTGAACAGGCATTATTTCTTTCTTAAAAAAACCGTTCTCTATAGCATCTTTAGCCCTTACATGACTTTCATAGGAGTAAATATCCATCTCATCGCGACTAATTCCGTTGAGCTCAGCCAGATTTTCAGCCGTAAGGCCCATATTGAAACCGGTTTTCATATCATATTTTTCAAATTTTTTATCATTAATAATTTTTGGATCGGGGGTTACATGTATGTTCCCGTCTAATGGGACATGTGTCATATGTTCCATCCCGCCTGCAAGTATAATATCGGCGTTGCCAGTCATTATTTCCATTGATCCAATAGCTAGAGCATTAAGAGAGGATGAACACGCCCTGTCTATAGCCATCCCGGTAACTGAAACTGGTAAATCTGCCAGAAAAATAGGTTGTCTTCCACCATAAGTCCAATTTTCTCCTTGTTGAAGTGCACAACCAGTTATTACATCGCCTATTTCTTCCGGGTTTATTTCATTATTTATGACCATTCTATTATAAAGGTGCCCAAGTTGTTCGTCCATTCTAACAGAATTGTAAACATCTCTTTCAGGGTCCTTTGGTCTAGAACGAGAGAAAGGAATTCTTATATAATCAACCAAAAACGCTTCGTCGGTATTCATATAAAATCACACCTTATTATTATAGGAATAAAAATAAATAAAGTTTGCGATTAGTTATATGTCAATGAAAATAGTTATATTTCAATGAAAAAAATTCTTTGGGCCGCATTGTCATGACGATGATTATGCGAATAGGAGAGACAGGCGATTGTTTCTTGGCCTGAGAGGCCGTCATTTAGATCGATTGTCCTTCGCCTCAGCATAATACCCTGAAGCAGAGACAAATGGAAAAACGATCGATTCGAATCCGGCTTTATACTTTCTTCGATCACGAATAAGATGATCAGGATAATTATTAATATGGCTGCACGTCAACGGAGCTTATACGGTTAAGGAAATCATTAAAAAAGGAACCAACATTTGCTGCCCATGGAATAAGCGTAAAATCACCGGAATGGACAGCCTTATGTTAATGCAAGTGTAAGATGGTATTCGAATTCTTTTTCATAGAATGCTATGGGTCTACGTATTAATCCTGATCGATTAAAATAAAAACATAGACTTTAATATATTGATATCGATATCGATTTTACAAGAAAAGTTGATAGATATGATAAACATTGAATCAGTTAGTAAAATCTATTCATCAAAAAATCCTCCTGCAGTTGATAACCTCAACC
Organism: Thermoplasmataceae archaeon; assembly: GCA_031961165.1. Taxonomy (GTDB): domain Archaea; phylum Thermoplasmatota; class Thermoplasmata; order Thermoplasmatales; family Thermoplasmataceae; genus JAVRLS01. The sequence goes on along the minus strand of JAVRLU010000039.1, from coordinate 6,152 downwards.
TTGAAATCCAGGATGGGGAAATACTTGGCCTTGTCGGCCTCAACGGCGCCGGAAAAACCACTACAATCAGGATGTCTTCAGGCATAATATTTCCAACTTCCGGCAGGATACTGATTGATGGGGAAGATATAGTCAAGGATAAGGTAAAGGCCGCACAGAATGTTGGATGGATTCCGGAGTTACCGAATTTCGAACCAAATGCGAAACCTGTTTCCTTAATGAGATATTTTGCGGGATTCTACAATATGCACGGCAAAGAGGCTGACAAAAGGATCATGGAATTGCTTTCAAGCGTTGGCCTTGAAAACGATCTTGATAAAAAGTTAAGTAACTATTCGCAGGGAATGAAAAAAAGATTCGCTATAGCGGAATCGATAATTGGAGATCCACAAAATGTTCTTTTTGATGAAACGCTTAACGGCCTTGACCCTGAAGGCGTAGTTTTTGTCAGGAATCTTATGATCAATATGCGCAAGAACGGCAAAGCCTTGCTGCTTTCTTCACATATTCTGAGTGAAATAGAGGATATTGCGGATCGCGTTGCCATTATCAATCATGGAAAGCTTATAAAAGTCCTGACCCGCAATGATCTGAAATCCCTTGGAAAGACTGTAATTCATGTCGTGCTTGATAATTATGACGATGAATGCATGAAAATTCTGAGAGAATACGGCGAAACCAGGAAAGAGGATGGTGAAATCATTATATCAGATCTGTCCATTCCAAATTCTGAAATAGCTGATATTCCTGCAAAGCTTGTAAATTACGGTTATAAGATAAGACAGTTTACCCCCATGGGAGAGACACTGGAGGAGTATTTCTTCAGTTTGATAGGTGAGAAATCATGAAACCTATAGTTTATGAGATTAAACGCACACTTACGAGTAAATTTGTTATAATAATGATAGTTGCAATTGTTGGGTTGACATCGGTACTTGCATACGAATCTGCATCAACTTATTCTCCTGTTAGTGTTCCCTCAACTCCTCAGCTCAACTACGGGTACTATATCAGCAACGGGAATTTGACAATCGTCGGTTACGCACATGATGCATATGGAAATCCTGATCCCCACATTACCGTTAATTATGGGTATAACGGAAGTATCATTAAGGTAACGCCATTAAGGAACGGCTTTGCCAATGCCACCATTCATATTGGAACACCCAGCTCAAGAATCATAAACGTTTCTGTGAATTACTCGTACGAACAATTCAGGGCAATAACAAGCGTTCCTCAAATTACTTATTCCATAAATACTTTAAATACATATTCCGGGCTGCAGATAATAAAAGAGATTTTTAATCCATCAAATAAAAGCGATCTCGGGTTCATGGCCATGTATGTTGGCCCGAATGGAAGCGCTGCTCCATCAATGAACTTCTATGTATCAGAGATAAATCTCTCAAGATTGAGCACGACAACTCCAACCTCGCTGGTGGAAAATGCATCCTTCGATCTCTCTGCCTCAGGATTCGTTGTCCATACTTTTTATCCAAATATTAAAGCAACTGATGCGGGTTTAAATTATACCGTTATCCCGGAAGTTAACGGCGCGATTCAGCCAGTCAGTGGCAGCAAAGCTTCTTATGTGATCCTAGGTCCGTTTTCATTCTATTCGCCCATGACACAGAAGGGACTTCAGAGCCTTGTTTTCCTCGGGACATCTGAAATACTTGGATTTCTTATACCAATTCTCGCTATATTTGCAGCATACCTGACCTATGGAAAGGACAGGACAACCGGAGTGATCGAATCGGTCATAAAGAGGCCAATAACGAGGGGACAGCTCATCAGTTCAAGATTCCTGTCAAATTCTGTTGCCATAATAGGATCTGTTGCTCTTTCAGTAATAATTGCTGATCTGATAATATACCATTACTTCGGCCTGTACCTTTCGGCGCCATTCACTCTTTACTTCATCTGGACCTACATCGTTGAAGGCCTTGCATTCCTTGCGATAGTATACCTGTTCTCTCATCTTGTTAAATCCCAGGGATCATTGCTCGGTGGCGCCATTGGAGTCTTCGTCGTTATGGATCTTTTCTGGTCTATAATACCGCTCGCAATCCTTTCAGCCCTTCGCGTAAGCCCTGGATCCAATGCATACATAACAGCTTCAGTAGGCTTTGATTACGCAAGCCCTGCAGGTTATTCAACTCTTGTACAGACCATGTTCACGGACAAATTTGGATTAATAAGTCCCACGTCAATAAATCCGTCCCTTTTCGGGATAACCGGCCCGATACTAATAATTGCCGGAATACTCTGGATGGCTGTCCCGTTTGTTCTGGCATACTGGCTCGCGACCACTAGGGACTGAACGTTTTAATTTTTTTGAATAATGCTAAAAAAATATTTTAAACCTTTTCATTTTAAACATTTTGCTTAATTGCATTTTTTATTTCATAATAGGCCCGGAAAATAAATGGAGCGATTGACCACCGAATATTCGAATATGATCATAAACTAAAGGGGAAAACTAAGATTTACGAGAATCCGTGCAAATGTTTATTCCTTCATAGAATATCAATGGCAATGTGCAGAATGTTTATGATTGCAGGAAATTTTGGCAATGACGCAGAAAGCATCTATAAATCGCTCAGAGAGGTTGCCGAAAGAGATCCTGTCCTTGTCCGCGAAAAATCCACCTGGTTAAGCCATTCGGATGGCTGGGGAATCGTTACAATAAGCAACGATAAGATCGAACATGTCAGGAGCTCGAAACCTGTATTTGAGAGCGATAATCCTGAACTAATAAATTCCGGCATAATGCTGATGCACGCAAGAAAAGCGTCGCCCGGCGAGCCTGCCGGTGCACTAATGTCGCATCCCTACGTGTATTCCGATAATGATTATACCGTTTTTCTTGCCCACAACGGGTCATTAAACAAAAATGTACTCGCCCAAAAGCTTGGCATAAAAAGCGTCGATCATGATACGGACAGTAGCGTGTTTCTCACGTACATGATGTCAAATAATGGAAATGTTGGTGAAAGATTTCAGAAAGCGATCAAGGAATGCAAAGAAAACGATGTTTTTAAAGAACTTACAAACATTTTTGTAATTTCAGTTTCTAAGGATGATTTTAAAACGCGATGCTTCTATTATTCCCATAATTTTAAGGATAGAGAATATGGCAAACTGTACAAAGTTCGCGGAAATGGCTGGACTGGGATATTTTCGTCCAGCATAATTGAAGCCGATAGCTTTCCTGCAGAAACTGAAAAGAATGCAATAGAATATGAAAAAATGCTTGAGATGGGGTACCGGATAGAAGATCAGGAATAAAATGACTCTTAAGATATCCGTATATGAAAGAAAATCAAAAATAGATATATGTAAAAAGTATACTACTAAATGAAAATGAATAGTATTGCTGTTAAAAATATTACAAAAATTTACGAAGGAAAGGTAAAAGCACTTGATTCCGTTTCCTTTTCAATACCTGCTTCAGGTATATTTTCCCTCATTGGCAGAAATGGTGCAGGAAAAACAACATTGATAAGGGTTCTCTCAACTGAACTGATGCCCACCTCCGGCGAGGCCTATATTGATGGAATAGATGTTATAAAAAATCCAGATAGTATCAGGAACCGCATAGCAATTATCCCCCAGGAGGCAAGGGCAGTTCCCTGGCTCACGCCAAGGCAGACGATAGTTTCGTACCTCCTTTACAGGGGTTTTTCCTATTCCGACGCAAGCAAGAGAGCAGATGATGCCATAGAAAGGCTTCAGCTCCAATCGTCTATGAACAAGCTAAACAGGATGCTTTCCGGCGGCCAGAAACGAAAGGTACTTGTTGCATGCGTTCTTGCATCCGAGGCAGATATACTCTTCCTTGATGAACCTTCAACCGGCCTTGATCCGCTTTCAAGAAAGGAGCTCTGGGATATACTTAACGATCTTAAGAAGGAAAGATTCATTTTCCTGACAACGCATTACCTTGAGGAAGCTGAAAACCTGTCAAACAGCATCGGAATCCTTGAGAACGGCCAGTTGCTGGCAATAGGAACCATGGATGATCTGAGGAGGAAATTCACAAGGCAGTTCAGCATCAAAATATACGATAACAATTTTAATCTTAGGGATGAAGATGTGGATATTGTGAAGGGGTATGATGGGAGCATACAGCTGATGGCGGATCAGGAAAAAGCTTATGAGATAACAAAAAAGCTCCTTGAAAACAGGATCAAATTCTCAACCAATCCAATTTCACTGGATGATATGTACTATTATCTTGTTAAAAAACCCATAGAGGCTGAATAAAATGTACAGATACAAGTCCAGCGAGATGATTGCCTCAATTCTTATAAATGCAATATACGCCATGAAAAATTTTCCTATAACCCTCGTTAATACACTGCTTTCTCCACTTTCATTCCTGATAGTTATCACATTTGTGAGCAGGGGCCGGCTCATATCGGTAGCAGTCCTTGGAGGGCTCGTTATGACCATGATCTCCAGCGGCATCGGTCTGCAGGGAGACCTCTCACACCTGAAAAATGATTTCAAGCTACAGGACATGGTTGTCAGTTCTCCAACCCGATCATCAACATACATCGCGGGAATGGCCATATCGGAAATAGTTTATTCCCTGCCTGCGCTTGCAGTATTGATCGTTCTTTTCTATTTCTTTGACCGGACGGGCATAGTTGCTATAATGACAATTCTCGGAGTAATGGGACTCTCATTTGTTTTCTCGATTTCTCTGGGTTTCACGCTTTCAACAATTTCCTACGATATAATACAGAGCTGGGCATTCTCCGGCATAGTTTCGACATTGCTGTCCACCATCCCTCCAGTCTATTATCCCATAACATATATACCGCTTCCATACAGGTATGTTGCCTATATTTCTCCAACAACATACGCGGCACAGCTTGCCCAGAATGCGATAGGTGCTTTTCATATATCTATCACAATGCAGATAATCGATTGGATAATTCTTCTTCTCTTCACAGTAATTTTCCTCCTGATAGCAGTGAAAAAGGCAAGGTGGAGGGAAATCTGACAACTTTATTGATGTTTAATCCTTATCCCAATAAGAACTTATATTTATTAATTAAATTACTGTGCTGCGATAATAATATAATGTCTGGAAGAAACGACCTGGAGTAATGGATGAAAATTTATAATGTTGCCTGAAATGTCCCTTTCTATGATCGTACAGGAAACAGTGGAAATCTCAACATCAGTCATCTTTGTCCTAAGCGCTATTCTCTCTATATTTCTAACGGCTAATTACTATAGGAGCCGAAAATCTCCATTTATATTCTGGTCCGCAGGAATGTGGGCATTTTCAGCAGGAGTGTTGCTTGAAATTGTTTTTTCTGCCGGGATCTTCAGTCAGGGCCTTATAAAGGTATACCTTTTCCTCGTGGCTGAACTTGTTCTCCTGCTTTCTCTTGGTTCAATGATGCTGCTTCATTCAAAATATGGGCCTATATATTATATTTACTCAGCAGTGATGAGCATATACCTGATTCTATCGTTATACCTGTACAGAATTGAAAACATAATAAGTAATTACGTTGTTTTCGGACCCCTCCCGCTGCAGGTCGTGATTTCATCGTCACTCATAACATTTCCAGCCGCAGTTGTTCTCGTTCTAATTGCTATCCTAACATACAGAAAAACGAGGGAGAAGAAAATGATATCAATAATAGCAGGCGTTATTATCGTTTCAATTGCCGGAACACTTTACATTGCCAGTTTCCCTGCCTTCCTGTATTTCGCAGAATTCATTGGCATCCTTTTGCTGTGGGCCGGATTTTTTGATCCATCGATGATAAGGAAAAAATTGTAATTAAAGGATCGATCGTGTATAAAACAGCCATGAATAAAATACGGTCAGATCTTTTCTATTTTTAATCTTAAAAACCGTCGCCTGCCGTGGCTTAATGGGAATGCAATTTTCCTCCTGCATGTGCGCAATAAATTCATGCTTCGCCTTCTATAATGCAATAAAATGATGCCCTGTTGCATAATAAATTATCGTTCGCATACATACAAGCTGCTATTCATTTCAAGAATAAATTCAGATGCTTAAATTTTATATAACCGATATTTTTATATTTTCCGTTTAGCACTAACCCTGTATATCCGGAGAATATAGAATATTACAGAAAAAATAAGTATTGACATTAGTA
>JAVRLU010000038.1:0-13129 GCA_031961165.1 Thermoplasmataceae archaeon | reverse complement strand
CTATTATTGTTTATGCGTTATTCGGAAGTATCACCTTTTTCTAAGATAAACCGCAATGCCGCCTATAATTATACCGATGATCGTGGATGCCGCGATATAGACGTATATGGCGTTGTTGGAAGGCGTGCTAACATAATCTACGGAAACAAATGCATTGCCGTTATCTATAGCTATATAGCCGGATGTGGCCGATCTGTACCCATTTACGGGAACAATTTTATAGGTATAATTGCCGTCGACGAATCCGGATACAGTCATGCTTGTATTGGAGGTTTTAAATTCATGTGAGCCTATCTCTATACCCCACTGCGTTCCTCCCTTTAGGCCACTTTCAGTGAAAGTTACCGAATAAATGCCGGTCACTATTGATGTTATGTTCGTATATGGTATGGTAACGGAAATAGATCCGTACACATCCGCTAGGGTCACGTTTGCGTAATAACCGTTTACTGACTGCGGGTCTATAATATATGCACCTTCAGGAAGGAACAGAGAAGTACTTGCAGTATTCAGAAGGAAACCCTCGCCAATTGCCGGTATTGCAAAGCCCCAAACGGTTCCTGCGGGCAGTCCTGTTTCCCTTACGGTTACATTGAACGCTGCAGTATAGTAGATGGTAATGTTCATAACAGGCCCCAGTACGGTGAAATCGCCGGATGCGAGATCCAGATCCCCCATAAATGTCTGCGGAACCAGTTCCTCCTGGTTGTTTTCAAGGATGAAGCCCAGGAGAAAATATGTTCCGTTTGGAAGGAAAAGTGTGCGGCTGCTTCCATAAGTTAAATCGTAAAATGCGTTGTTAATATCAAAATATGTTTCTGTGCCCGGCTGAAGTCCGGAAGCCGTAACGTTTACCTCATTTCCAGGCAATGTTAATGGCGAATAATCGTACCCGTCATTTATACTTCCGTTAAAAATACCCTCACCATTGAAGATGAAACCCACGCCGGAACCGTTGTAAGGTTCGCTCCCATTTCCAAAATAGTTGTAATAGTAATTACCACCCTGTATGTCCTGGCCCAGAATGTTCCCGTAAAGAGCGATTCCATCAATGTTTTTATACGAATTTAAAGGTCCTTTTGTTATGTTGAACCGATTGTGATAAACCACCTGTGCACCATTATATATATTCGCATTCTGCCCGTCTATGCTGACAATGGGGACAGTTGTCCTGAATATGTTATTGTACACAGTATTATTTGAACTTTCAACTGTAAGGCCTATGGGATCGTAACCGTAATACGATCCGGGATAAATTTCAGCAAAATCAGAAAATGTGTTGTTCCATACGTAGTTACTGGAATTTGCTGTTCCCTTGTTATAAATCAGGATCCCGGATCCCTGGCTCTCAACGTTATCATGTTCGATCAAGCTTTCCGTTACGTTCCAGAACATTAGCGAAGCAACGTACGGAACATTATATGCCGTTGCGTTGTTAAAGACAACTGTGCTGAACCATCCTGATACTGTGCTGTTTGACACAATTATATGCGATGAGTTGTAGAAAACCATCTGTAAAAAGTTAACGGATGAAACTTCAAAATCCTGGGTAAGCCCAGGTAGAAGTGATGATGGAAGGCTCGCCATGAATACAGGGCTGCCGGAAGGTGTTCTGAAACCGTCATAGATCACGTAGGCTGTTGTATTCCAGTCCTGTATGCCGCTGAAAACAGGATATAGGTAATCGTTTGTCCGGCTGAATGCGGGATTCATTATAGCCTGGACATTTTCATCTTGTTCCGCATAATAAAGCGGGCCAGGTATTAGATATGGATTCGAGATTGTACCGTTTCCTGAAATGCTTAACTCCTCAAGCTGCTGATTGCTGCTGAAGTACAGCGGTGTATAGAGGCCGGTTGAATTGCTGCGGACAAGCGTTACAGTTCCGGTATTGTTCATTCCATTTGAAGAAAAGTCAATTGAATTCATCACAACGGGCTTATAGTAACTCAGCAGAAATTCTATCGAATATGTTCCCGGTTCCAGGCTGAAACTGAAATTGCCACTTGCATTCTGGAGCGCCCACTGAGCCGATCTGTTTGACATTCTTCCCGCATTGTCAATCATTATGAAAGCGTTCGACGGAGTGACTTTTCCCTTTATGGTTGCGTATCCATGGTTATCCGAAACACCCCAGAGGGGTTCCACGAATGAAGGGCCGGTTGAAAGATGCGCCGTATGACCGGTAAAGTACTCAGTTATGCCGGAAGACGTTTCACCGGATTCTGATCCAGCATCGTACGCAGATCCTACAGGAGAATAACCCGTTTTATTCATAAAATAAAGGTTTTCTGTTCCGCTAATATCATAGAAATCAGCTGTTGATCCTCCTCCAGGACCGGTGATTGCAAACTCTGCGTCCATTGGAATAAAACCTGTTCCGGTCAGTGTATCCCCGCTTACGGTGTATCTAGCTTCCGGAACTTTAATGGATAACCCGCCCGTGGAGTTGAACTGGACCATGTCATAACTTCCTTGCTTGAATTCATGTTTTCCGGATGGAGAATAACCAGAGAGGGAATAATTGAAAAACACCGTGTTATAACCGTTTATGTTTGTTGAATTCAGGTAAAGATCCACCGTGAATGGAAAAGTTATATTGATTGATGGACCGATCTTATAATAAAATACGCCAGGTACCACTGTGCCGTTATGTGAATGGAATTCATTTCCCGTTATGACTGCGTCTGGTGAACTGAAATTCCAGATGTTGTCAACAAATGTAAGCTGATGTGTCATGGTTGAATACGTGATCACATTCTGTGTCCAGTACTGGTATCCGGTTGTCCCAAATAACGTCACGTTGGTTAGAACCGCATTCAGCTGGACTGAAAAGCTGTGCGGTGCATCAGAATCCATATAGAATTCTTCTGCAGAATCCAGATTCAAGGATCCCATGAAACTGGACGTTGTATATGTGTAGGGCGTTAATATTCCAGAATCGTTCATTATGCCATAGCTTGCAACACCCATAGGGGCCGGAGCGGATGTGTATGACGGTTTTATAACGTTCGATTCTTCCACTGGGACGATGTCAAAATTAGGCAGAAATCTCACCTCTTCAGGTACGCTGGAATTGTCAAGGGCATGAGATATAAGATCGCCCATAGCTGACCAGCCGCCCGTAACATTGACGATCTGTTCTGATATGTTATTTTGCTGCACGGAATAGTTCAAACCGGAGTCGGCAGGATCCTTTGCTATTCCGTATGCAGAGGATGCCGGAACATTTCTGCCTGATGGGGAAACAGGTGAAGATGCTGAAACAGAAACAGCGGATAAAATTACAATAACTGCGAATAGAAGTACGTAACTTTTTACTGGATACGGAACGGACATTGAAAGATAAGTAAAATCAAAGTATTAAACGGTTGCTGACCCCTGAAGACGTAAGTATAATATAAATGCCATAGTTCCACTGAACACGTGAATCCTGCAATCATTCAATCAATTAGTTTTTCCATTCTGTATGCGTTTCTTGAACCTTTATATTTCTCAATGTAAAAATTTTCAAGGAATTCTGTTGCCACGAAACCCATAGACTTATAGAATGAAATAGCACCCGCATTCTTTTCCCTTACCTCAAGTACTATCACGGAATAACCCATAAACCCCGCTTTTGATTGGATATTTTTCATCATGGCATGGCCAACGCCCCTTCCTGAATAACCGGGATCTACGGCGATGCTTTCGATATCAATTTTTTCTTCGTCCATAGGCATGGCCACGGTGTAGCCAGCGATAGCTTCACCTATCTGCGCTGTTATGCTTATTGATCGATAATCTTCAAGGACCTCCCTGAGGTAACGTTTTGAATACGGACCAACTTCAAATGCCCTTTTTTCAAGAATGGATATAGAATCCAGATCATCGTGGCAGTACCTTCTTATAATCATGTCAATCCACAGAAAATTTAAGGACGTCAATTTTCAATCGCATTTTTAATCCTTTTTATCGTGTAATCCTTTCCAAGGTTGTAAAGGAAATAACCCAGACGGGGGCCTCTTTCTTTATTTATGAGAACCCTGTAGAAAGCTGAAAATCCCTTCTCTGGAGGCACACCGAGTTCCTTGAGTATTTCGTGTACACCGTTATGTATCTCACCGGATTCCCATTTTATGCTGCCGGCTGATTCCAGAAATTTTTCAAGTACCTTTCTTTCATCCGCTGTGAGATCAATCTTTGCATCTAAATCGCTAAGTTTGAATTTTAATGTATCAGGCGCGTAAGCTGCAAGCCAGTTTTTTGCGTATGATATTTCGGTCATTATATCCTTCTCATCTATTTCGCCGTTCACCGAGGCCTTTGCCGCCCTTATGATTTCATCCTGTCTTGTGTATATCTGCACAAGCGTCACAAGATGCCTGAAACTGACAGGATACGCCTTCTTATGCAGGTCTATAAGCGAGTTCTCCACTATTCTCCTCTGATCTTCTTCCATTTCCTTTCCTGAAAAATACTCATCCTGGTACCTTTCAAATTCGTCCATCAAGCTGAGCATACCGAGGCCTGGATCAAAATCTATGTGCCTTGAGGGGGAGGATCTGGCCATAACAAAGCGCAGTATGGCTGGGGGTATTGTTTTAATAATGTCGCTTGCCGATATATTTATCCCCGTTGATGAATGCATTGCCCCTTTTCCCTTAAGGATTATCCTTTCGTATGTCAGCGGAATCGGAGGTTCTATCCCGAAAACCTGCTTTGCGATCTCCTTTCCTGTATCATATGATCCGCCGGGGGCCCCGTGGTCCTTTCCGAAGGGCTCTATCGTGACATGAAGCGCATACCATTTGGCAGGCCATTCCACACGCCATGGCATCTTGCCCTCATCCCTGCGCACATCAGAAAAACCTGAATGGCCGCATGAGCATACGTACTCCACGTAAGGATATTTATAGGAAATAACCTTCGTAGTCGTAAGCCGGCCACATTTTTCGCATATTGGTTCGTATGGATAGAAATCTCCTTCAATGGATCTGCCGGAAATCCTTTCAAGTATCTCCTTTATTTCAGATCTTTTCTGCATGGAAAGATCTATTGCTTTTGAAAGTATCCCGTCACGGTAAAGATTGGAAGTGCGTATTACGTTTACATTTATTCCGGTTTCTTTCAACACCTCAAGGAATGGTGATAAAAAGTATTCTGAATATGTGCCCTTGCCGTCAGGAGCAGGTATCCTGTAAAGGGGCATGCCTACATATTTTGAATAGCCCTGGTCAAGAAACGGGTATACCTTGCGCAAAGGATCTATATTATCGCATAAATAAATGAAATCAGAATCCGTTCCCTTTCTTACCAGTGAGCGGTAAATAATATCGCCAGTAAGTATTTCACGCATGTTGCCCACATGTATGGGGCCTGATGGTGATATCCCTGTTGAAACGCGCTGGAATGAGTTTAAATTTTCTATTAGAGCATCTGCCCAGTACACCTGTTCGCCTCCTGGTGCTATAACGATCCTTTAGTTATAGTTATTGATCCGTCTATGACCCGCCAATCACCTGCGTGCGTATTATTGATCTTATAGGCACTCCGTTTACATCATTCACCGCCATTTTTGAGGCCAGCACTATGCAAAGGACAGGTTTCCCGCCTTCCTTGTTTATATCCATTATGGTTCGTCTCAGGGTTTCTCCGGTGCTCGCAACGTCATCGAGTATGACTATGCTTTTGCCTTCAACGCTTGCATAATTTGAACTGAACATGCCCTCTTTCCTTGACGGGTGTGGCCTGTACACTATAAGCTCCTTGTCCATCAGATATGAGACCAGGGTTGCGTATGGTATGCCATTTATTGATATGCCGGCGATTGCATCGACATTGAACTGGCCCCTTTCTGATTCTTCCCTTATTATATCCGACATAATCTCAGCTACGTTTATAAGCCTGGAACCGAAGACTCCGATGCTTCTCCATCCTATTTTCACGTCCTGAACGTATGATTCCTTAAGAAATTCCTTGCCCAAAAGCCAGGTAACGGTATTCACAGAAAGATGGAGCTCAGTTGATATTTCCTTATCTGACATCCCCTTATTTTTTAATTCCAGTGCCCTCTTGTAAAGCTCTTCTATACTTTTCATAGATTTCCTCCCTTATCTGCAACTCTAAATAATATCAACACTATTATAATTTTGTATCGTTCGTCCCATCACCGTAATATTTGTTGTAAACGGTCCTTATCTGATTCGCTATAAGCTGGAGCTTCTCGAATGACGCTTCCGTTCGCTCCCAGTTCAGGGGATGGCTGCACCACCTGGGTATGATATGCACATGATAATGCATTACCCTCTGATTCGCACATACTCCATTGTTCTGCCCGACATTGATGGCATCGGCGGACATGGCCTCAAGCGTGGCCCTTGCAACTTTACGGACCATTTTATGCACCTCAAGGTAGTACGTCTCGTCTATGTCAAATATATCCACAAAATGATCCTTTGGTATGACAAGCACATGTCCGGGTTCAACCGGGGCATAATCCATAAAAGCTATAGCGTATTCATTTTCGGTTACTATCGCCGCCTCCCTATTCTTTATTATATTTTCACAGAATACACAGTTTGAATCGAGCATTGTAAGTTTATGCATAACAAAAATATTATTTTTAGCCATGGCGGAATTTCAAATTCTGGAATCCATATACGGAATATATAGCAATACATAAGTAAAATTCGTGGAATATCAGGTTACGGATCGGATGGATGACGATGTCATATGGATGAAACATTTATATGTATCGAACGATTTGAGTTGTGATGGAATTCCAGAAATTCAGGACGATGCATTTTCCAAGGGATGTTTATATAGGGCATGACGTCCTTTTTAAAGTCAAGGATGCGGTATCAAACAATTCAAAAAATGATAAGGTACTGATTATAACGGGCAGTACTACATATGAACTTGCAGGTACGAAAGTGAAAGATCTGCTTGAAGATGCTGGCTATGACGTCACTGTCATTAAGACAGGCGATGCCACATACGAGAATTTAAACAGGGTCATGGAAGAGATACAAGGGATTTCTCCCGGCATAGTTGTTGGTGTTGGAGGCGGAACAAAAATTGATATTTCAAAGAAAATAGCATATGATCTTTCTCTCCCATTCATAAGCGTACCGACAGCTCCAAGCCATGATGGAATTGCTTCCCCAAGGGCTTCCATAAAGAAGAAGGGGGTATCATACTCTGAAGAGGGTGCAATGCCAATAGGTATAATAGCAGATACATCGATAATGATTAAAGCTCCTTACAGGTATCTGGCTTCCGGGGCGGCAGATGTTATATCAAACATAAGCGCAATAAAGGACTGGAAGCTTTCGAACAGGCTTAAAGGCGAAGAATTCAGTTCCAGTGCGGCAGCAATATCTGAATACTCGGCGCAGGAAATAATAGGAAACGTTTTGCTGATAAGGGAATATTCTGAATCATCAGTATGGCTGGTTACCAAAAATATACTTGCATCGGGTACAGCCATGGCAATTGCAGGCACATCAAGGCCTGGAAGTGGAAGTGAACATCTGTTTACCCATGCCCTTGAATCCGCTGGAGTCACTGATGTGCTTCACGGTGAGATGTGCGCCATGGGTACAGTTATATCCATGTATTTGCATGACGATAACTGGCAGATCATAAGGGAGAAACTCGAGAATCTTGGTGTATCTGTAAGGGCGAAAGATTATGGCATAACAGATGAAACAGTTATACATGCCCTGAGAACGGCGCACTCGATAAGGCCTGAAAGGTATACGATTCTCGGAGAGAGCGATATGTCGTATGATGCCGCTGTAAAAGCGCTTGAAATAACAGGTGTAATATAGATAGATCTATTATGACAAAAATAAGTCTCATAGGGAAGGATCTCGCAAAGGAGGGTCTGGAATTCGTATTTAATGGACCGTTGCCAACGTGTTCTGATTGCCGTGTGAAAAACGTATGCTTTAATCTTGAGCAGGGGCATTATTACAGAATCGTTAAGGTAAGGGATCAGGTGAATCCCTGCATAATATTCAACGGAGACAAGGTGAACACGATAGAGGTTGAAGAAGTAAACGAGCCTTTAAACATCCAGAACAGTAAAAAACTCCAGGAAGGCGCAACGATCTCACTTAAGTCCATGAAGTGCGATTATATAACCTGTCCGAACATAGAAAAATGCAATCTTTTATACGGAAAGGAGGATACTAAAGTTATGGTTAAGAGTATAGGTGAGGCCATAAAATGCCCTAAGGGTTACGATATGAGAAAAGTTATCGTTTCGTATAAATGAACGGGGTAAGATTATTATATCGCTTTTTAATACCTTTCCGTTAGATTTCTATGAAGTATACTAAATTTGAAAAAGCCAGGATTATAGGCGCTCGCGCTTTGCAAATTGCGATGGGGGCCCCGGTAGTTATAGATGTTCCCAAGCACATCATAGACCCTGTGGATATCGCAACAATAGAATTTGAGAATGATGTTATTCCGATTACAATAAATAAAAGTTCAAAACTTTTAAATTAAAAATCGGAATTTTAAAGATTTAAAGAACCTGGTTCTATCTTCTGGAATGGCGGTTCGGAAAAGCCTGGTTTAAAGTTTGCGTCTTCCTTTACATGTTTCAGCGAATCCTGTATCCCGTGATCCAGGCCAAGCAGTGTCCATATTTTCTCTGAAGAAGACGGCACATATGGATGTATCATTGCGGTCAGAAACTGTATCAGGCGCAGCGAGATATACATCTTTTCGTTGCATGCGTCAGGATCGCTCTTTATAAGTTTCCATGGCTCGGATTTGTTGAAGAAAACGTTTGAGTAAATTACAAGTTCCAGCCAGCTTGAAAGGGCCTTTTTAACCTTGACGCCCTCAAGGCTTGAAATGTAGTCCGAAAGTATTCTTTCTGCATATTCAATCGGATCCTTATCTTCGATCCTTTCCGGCACCCTTATCTTCATGTTGTATTTGTTTATGAATGAAAGTGTCCTGTACACAAAATTACCGTATTTATCTATAAGATCCGAATTGACCACGTCTGCAAGGTTTTCAAGGGAAAAATCTGAATCACCCGTTTCAGGAAGAATCGATGCCACATAAAAGCGCAGGTAGTCCTTGTCCACGATCCGCAGTAAATCGTCGACAGAATATCCGACACCCCTGCTCTTTGAGAACTGTTCTCCCTTGAACGTGAGGTATTCATTTGCCGGTATATCGTAAGGCAGGTTTATTCCTTCATGGCCCATCAGCATAGCTGGCCATATTATGCTGTGAAACGGTATATTGTCCTTTCCTATGAAATAATAGCTTGGCACATCCTTATTGAGGTAAAACTCCTTCCAGTAATCCGGCTTGCCTATTTCATTCGAGAAAATAGCTGCGCCTGAAATATACCCGATTAGAGCCTCAAACCATACGTATATCCTTTTATGTTCGTAACCGGGAAGCGGTATCTTCACGCCCCACTCTATATCCCTGGTTATGGCGCGTTCTTTTAATCCGGATGATATGAAATTCCTTGTGTATTCAAGCACATTTGGTTTCCAGAATTTTTTTGTGCCTAGCCATTCCAGCAATTTTTCCTGGAAAAGATCGAGTCTCAGGAAGAAGTGTTCCGTTTCCCTGAATTCAGGTCTCTCTCCGCTCATAATACATACTGGATTTATGAGCTCCTGGGGATCCAGCGTCCTGCCGCAGTTGTCGCACTGATCGCCCCTGGCTTTTTCATACCCGCAGTACGGGCATTTTCCCTCTATATAGCGGTCAGGCATGAAACGGCCAATCTTCTTGCAGTAAGGTGATATCATCGTTCCTTTTGAAATATATCCTTTATTATAAAGATCCAGGAAGAAATCTCCAACAATTTTTGCATGTTCTTCGTAAGTCGTTCTTGTGAATATATCAAAATTTATGTCAAGATTTTTGAACGTCCTGATAAATTCCTCGTGGTACCTGTCAGCGATTTCTTTCGGGGAAACGCCTTCTTTATCGGCCCTAACCGTTATAGGAGTGCCGTATTCATCTGTTCCAGAAACGTACAGGACTTCATTTCCCATCATCCTCTGGAACCTGACAAATATATCGGCGCCCATATAAGCACCCGCTATATGCCCGATGTGCAGGGGGCCGTTTGCGTATGGAAGCGCACAGTTAACAAGTATTTTAATGTCTATCACCCTTTATGCCAGATAGGATACATGTTATTATCTTTTTTTAAAGGAATGGATAAAATATTGAATCTTTCGTTGAAAATAGTAAAAACGTTACTAGGGAATCGCATGGAATGGATTACCGATAACATGGGTATGCAGAAAATGTTATCACAATGAATATTAATATACAGTTTAATCATTAACCTTTGCCGTTGGCTTGAGCTGGGGTAGCCTAGCCCGGTAGGGCGCAGGTCTGGAAAACCTGTACTCTCATGAGTTCGGGAGTTCAAATCTCCCCCCCAGCGCTTCTTTTGCGATTATGATGAAAGCTTTTCTTGCTCGCGATATAAATCCGCTTGGAAAAATTTCTCTTTGACGAATAAAAATATATGAAACATTTTTAACGTCCTTTGCTGTTCTCATTTCTATTTTTTTCCGGTTATCATCACAGGGCCAGTGGGTATAGTGCCGGGCCTGGAAGTGTTTATTATTATGGCAAAGCTCGTATATGCAGCAAAGAAAGCTGCAAGAATTCCAAGGTATCCCCCGGCATGCGTTATTACGGCGGATGAATATATCGATCCTATCCCGAGAACTATAAATGTTAACCAGAGAAACAGAAACGTAAGATTGAGGGATAACGGAGACATCATTGCGCCTCCCCACATATAAAGCGTGAAGATTCCCCAGAGTATGAGCGCCCATCCAACAGCAATACCTGGAAGAACTCCCGTTACATGCATATTTGCAAAAAGAATCATCAGGGCATAGAACATCCAGAAGGAACCGTAGCTTGTGAAGGCTGTGAAACCAAAGGTGTTTCCGCGCCTCATCTCCCAGGATCCTGCTATAAGCTGTGCCAGGCCTCCATAGGCAAGTGCAAGTGGAATGACAACATTTGTACCCGTTTTGGGTATCAGGCCAGCATTCACGAAACTTAATAAAAATGTGGTGAAGGCGAAGCCGGCAAGCCCGAGCGGGGCAGGATCAGCTGATAACGCCTTTGAGAAAAGACTGCTTTCCAAGTTTATTCGCCTCCATTTATCTCTCTCTTGAAAGCTTCTATTGCAGTTTTTATTTCTTCTACTGAAGATGAATCCTCAAGCGTAGTAAGATCTCCAGGCACCTGATCGAGGGCCACTGCCCTGACAACCCTCCTCATTATCTTCCCGCTTCTGGTTTTTGGCAGAAGCCTTACAAGGTGCATCTCTTCCGGAACATATATGGGACCCAGATCATTGCGTATCTTTTTCCTGATTTCTGATATTATTTGGCTATTGTCCTCATTCGAATCCCTCGGAACTATGAAGGCTGCTATTATTTCTCCCTTAACAGGATCCGGTTTTCCAAACGCTGCCGCCTCTACAGCCAGGCCGGTAGCTACTATGGCGTCCTCAACTTCGATCGTTCCAAGGCGGTGCCCTGCAACATTCAGGACTTCATCTGATCTGCCGAGAAGCCAGTAGTATCCATCGTTATCCTTTATCGCATAATCTCCGCAGAAATAATAGCCATTGAACCTGGAGAAGTAAGTCCGGATATACCTCTCATCATCGTTATTGACCGTCATCAGCATTCCGGGCCATGGCCGCTTGAAAACGATATATCCCTTTTCGTTCTCCTTAACCTCATCCCCATTTTCATTAAGTATTGCCGGATCCACACCTGGCAGCGGAAAGGTTGCAGATCCGGGTTTCAGCGGTGGCAGTCCCAGTTCCCTCTGCGGTGCTATCATGAATCCGCCGGTTTCTGTCTGCCAGTACGTATCTATTATCGGGCATTTTGAATTGCCGATGGTATCGTAGTACCATCTCCATGCAGAGGGGTTAATTGGCTCTCCGACGGTACCCAGAACCTTTAATGTTGAAAGGTCATGCTTCTTTGGATACCTGTCTCCAAATTTCATAATCATCCTTATTGCCGTGGGCGAAGTATATAATATGTTAACCCTGTATTTTTCAATTATTTCCCATACCCTGTCCGGTTCAGGATACGTTATCGAGCCTTCATATATGATGCTGGTAAGGCCCATTATAAGGGGAGCAAACACTATGTAACTGTGGCCTGTTATCCAACCTATATCGGCTGCACACCACCACCTGTCATCTTCATCGGGATTGAACGCCCACTTAAGAGTATTAGCGATCCATACCCCGTATCCGCCGGTGCTGTGAACTGCGCCCTTTGGTTTTCCAGTAGTTCCGGAGGTATAAAGTATGAACAGGGGATCATTTGCATCCATTTTTTCCGGTTCTACATACGTATATGAATCGCCGACGACTTCATGATACCATATATCGCGATCTTCATCCATCTCCACCTGGTTTCCGGCGTGTTTAACAACTATTACATTTCTCACCGTAGATGTCATTTCCAGGGCATCATCCGCTATTTTCTTGAGTTCCACAACTTTGCCGTTCCTGAATCCGCCATCTGCAGTTATAAGGAGAACGGCCTTTGAATCATTTATCCTTTCAGCAAGCGCTCCTGCCCCGAAACCGGCAAATACGAATGAAAATACCGCACCTATCCTTGCTGCAGCGAGCATCGCAACCGGGGCCTCCAGTATCATCGGCAGATAAATAACAATCCGGTCTCCTTTCTTTACGCCAAGATTCTGCAACGCCTTTGCAAAATTGTTCACGCGCCTGAAGAGACCGTCGTACGTAACGATCTTTTCATCGCCATTTTCACCTATCCATATGTAAGCGGCTTTGTTTCGCCTGTGCTGTTCTATATGCCTGTCAATGCAGTTATATGACATGTTAAGTTTTCCGCCTGTAAACCACCTGTAGAATGGTTTTTTTGAATCATCCAGCACTTTATCCCATTTTCTGTACCATGTCAGGATTTCCGCATTTTTGGACCAGAACTCATCCGGATTCTTTAAAGATTCCTGATAAGTTTTCCTGTAGAGATTAAGATCAGGATTGTACGTTTCCCCGGTTGGCAATACAGATTTTTCAGATTCCATGATTTTCCATGACATGATAATATTTCTACTTTAT
>JAVRLU010000037.1:0-13297 GCA_031961165.1 Thermoplasmataceae archaeon | reverse complement strand
AGGCAACCATATTTAGAAACCATTAATAATGATTATTTAGGGACAGCAAATTGATCCGTCCTGATTGAAAATATTTATTTAGATCCCGAAAATCAGCTATTATGAAAAGAGTAATGGCAACAGGTGTTTTTGATATACTTCATCCGGGTCACATCCACTACCTGAGTGAATCAAGGAAGCTCGGGAATGAGCTTGTGGTCGTTGTTGCAAGGGACATCACCGCAAGAAAAAATGGAAAGGACCCTGTTTTTGATGAAAATACCAGGCTCTTCATGGTATCACAGCTTCGCGTAGTCGATCGCGCTGTCCTGGGTCATGAAGAAGATATGTTTAAAACTGTCATGGAGATAAAACCGGATATAATAACAATCGGATACGATCAAAAATTTGATCCGGTATACATAGTTAATAAATCAAAAGAGCTGGGAATAAACCTTGAAGTGGTAAGAATAAACGGATATCTTTCCCCCATAAACAGCTCATCACTTGCAAGAAAAAAACTTCTGGAAGCGATACAGAACTATATTTAAAAGGTTATTATATATATTTCTAATAAATTTTAATTTCCGTCTTTATATCCCTGACTTTTTTAGAGATCATTGCAAATGCATTATGTGGATGAATACTCTCATCACTGTCGGACGAAACTTCTATTAAATCGTCATTCCCAAGGCCAAGTTTTTCGATAGCAGCCATTGCAATTTTTCTGACCACGTCCTCAACAAATTTCGGATCTTTGTGTGCTTCGTATACGAGCTCCCCCTCGTCCTTTCTCTTTAAAAGGGAGTTCAGCGGCTTGCCCATTACGCCTTTCATTACATTAATTATTTCGTCAATGCCTATATTTCCATCATCATTCTGGACAAGAAGCTTGGCAAAATTCCTCTGGTTATGCGTTATACTCGGCATCCTTGATATAAGACTCTCATTCCCAGGAAAATCAAGATTCAGGAGAGTACGTGTGGTTTCCATTGCACAGGGGCAGGCAGTTATCGCTGTATAGCCAGCACCCAAATAATTTGAAATTCTTCCCGATCTTTCCCTGCGTGTTTTCAAGAAAATATCATATTTGACATAATGATCACTTTCAAAAGCGAAATAGTTTCCTGTTACCGATATATCGCATGAATTTGAGTAAGTAAACCGCCTCAAAGCATCTTCGCTCATAATTATTCCTATTTTGGAAAAATCCTTATACGTTTTCAGTGACTTCATAGTGTTTTCTATTGCCTCCACTGCTCTTGACATGTCAGCTCCCTTTCTTGTTGAAGGTATATCTACAAAGAGGTCTATCTTCAAAAAAAAGTATGATCCGTCAAGATAAGCTGGATATTCTATATCTTTTACGCCGACTCTGTCAACACTCATCTGTATATCTGGCTTGGTGCTCTGGACATCCAGAAAATCTATCAACTCACGGCACCCTTTTTCTCCTGGTTGTATCGTTCCTTTATTGCATTCTGAAGCTCTTTGTATTTCTCCTCAAGAGATTTCTGCTGCTTATCAATAGTGTTAAGCCGTATTTTTGAAAGTTCAATTTGCTCGTTGAGTTCTTCGATTATTTTATTCTTATCTTCAACTTTATAAAGAATCGATCCCACGCTCTTGTAAACAGGAGTACTTTCTGATATAGACTGCAGTTCCTTAAGGGTTTTTTCCATTTCTTTAAGGTTCAGGTCGATCTGATATCTCTGGGAAGCTAATCTCTCAATATTTTCTTCAAGTTCCTGAGCCTGTTTCAATTGATTCTGTATATATGCGCTTATATTTGGTTCAACCATCAATAATTACCTCCACATTCTTTATAACATGGAATATCCTTGCAATAGAGCCAAAAGAAGCCCTAAGTGATCCTATATCAGGTGCTTCTATATAAATGTAAAAATTCCCGTTACAGTTTATCAATGATACTTTTGATTTCCCGATATCACTATAAATTTCCGGCGAAATTATTTCCGCTGTATCGGAATCTATACTTATTTTAGCAGTAAACACACACAGGCAGTTGTTGCGAATAGAAAACATTTATGCTGCAATAATAAGCCATTAAATGAGGCTATTAACATTTCCTATCGCATTTGAAGGTCGTAAACAGCTATATGGCAAACAGATGCTTAGATCTTAGTTAACAATTTTTATCAATCGTTTTAATATCGATTTCATGGAGCAAGAATTTTCTCAATAAGGATTCCAGATTCTTTACATGGATATAAATGCCTAAATTTCGTGTTATTGTGATTTAGAGGCTGATTCCGAGTATGGCATATCCTGCTATGGTTTTACGTTATTTAAATGATCTATACATTAACGCATAACTCTTGATCATAACTAAGATGATAATGCTACATTAATAAGATCTGCATCTTTATATATATTATATAATATGTATGAAATATATCAGAAAATATAACAATACGGAATAGATTAGTTTTTTATATAGAGATTGAATTAGAGTTTTCAGCATATGAACGATAACATAGAAAGCCCTCAAAAAAAGTTTGATCTTCTATCATTCGTTAAAAGATACGAAGTACCTATATCACTAACAATTCTTATTGCGTTATATCTGCTCCTCTCTAATTTCTTTGCTTGGTCCCAGGCTTTCGCAAATCTATTTTTTAATACGTCAGGCGGCAGTGATCCGTATTTTAATTATTATATAATTCAGTATATATTAAATTATAAGGTGCAACTGTTGCACACCATAGCCCTTAATTACCCGTTGGGATCGGGAAATCCACGTCCACCCTTTTTCCACTGGATGATAGTATTCATA
The DNA here is from genome assembly GCA_031961165.1 of Thermoplasmataceae archaeon. Classification (GTDB taxonomy): domain Archaea; phylum Thermoplasmatota; class Thermoplasmata; order Thermoplasmatales; family Thermoplasmataceae; genus JAVRLS01. The sequence continues at coordinate 10,521 of JAVRLU010000037.1, read as the reverse complement.
GCGGTAGTCCTCTCACCTATATTAGGCCTTAATAACGCCGCTTACTTTGCATTTAACGAATTTGATGCGGTATTTGGTGCTTTACTAATAATACCTGTGTACCTTATAGCAAAGGAAGCTTTTGGAAAGAAGACTGGCATAGTAGCTGCATTTCTCTACACGCTCATGCCAGGAAACCTGTCTGCCGGTATCATAACCGATGGAAGGATGCATACTCCAGAACTCCTTTTCGCTTTCCTTGCGATCTATTTCTTTGAAAGAGCGATAAAGCTCTCCAAGAAGAATCTCATTCTTGATAGGATATTCGGGGTGAAGGATTATCCCTCGTCCATATACAGATTCTATTCAGAGAACAAGCTTGCAAGCATATACGCTTTGATGGCCGGGGCTTCCATTGGGGGATTGATGCTGTCGTGGCAGGGGTACACATACATAGAGGTAATTATACTGATATACGTGGCCGTCCAGGGAACATTCAATCTTCTCATGAGAAGGCCATCGGGATACCTGACATATTATACAACAATTGCAATGCTATTCGGCTTTCTGCTTGGCTTCTATTATTATTACGGATCTGGCCTTATAATTACCTGGTATGTTCCATCGCTCGTGATGGCCGTAATGGTCATTGCATTCATGCTCCTCATCAATATAATTGGCAGAAAATCGTGGGTAATAACTGTACCGCTGACTATATTTGTTTCTCTCGCGGGTTTCTTTATTCTTTCGAAAATTGATCCTGCAGTTGTAAATGATTTAATATCCGGGGAGGGCTATTTCATAAAAACAAGGGTATACACTACAATAGCCGAAGCTGCTCCATTGCCCCTGGGTGAATACATAAACAGTTTCGGAGTCGGGCAGTTTATAATTGGAATGAGCGGACTTGTTTATGTGGTATACAAATATATCAAGCAAAAAACCGACATAATGCTCTTCATCCTTGTATTTTCCATCATATCCATATTCATGAGCTTCGAAGCCGCCAGGTTCAACATTACAGCCGCTCCTGCCTACGCTGTTCTCGGGGGGGCTCTGCTTCTGTACTTTGCCGATATGGTAAGGTTAAGCGATATAAAGAAAAGAAACAGAAACGTCTCTGGCGTAAAGAAATCCATAAAAGGCGGAATAAGCGGTGTACATGCTACATTTGTAGTGATTATCGTTCTGGCTCTTGTGCTCCCTGCCGGCATTGGCATGATAAATTCAGCCGTGCCGGCAAACTCTGCGAGTGTCGTGAATGACGCAATATATCACGAGCTCCCGTCATTTTTAAGGCCTAACAATACAAGTGGTGCAGATTATTTCGGTGCTTCCGGCTTTTATATAGATAATAATACACAACCGCTTGCGGAATCATTTGCATGGCTTTCAAAACAGAATACAAACGTACCAATTGATGAGAGGCCTGCCTATGTTTCTTGGTGGGATTACGGGTTCCAGGAACTCTACCAGGGCCAGCATCCTACAGTAGCGGATGACTTCCAGCAGGGATATGTGCCAGCTGGGCAGATTTTACTGGCACAAAATGAAAGCCAGATCGTTTCAGTTTTTATAGCACGCATTGTAAAAGGTTATCTTCATAACACTGCCAATTTCAATGTTATAAATCAAACACTGGTGGAATACCTTGGTGTCGCCGGTGCTAAAAATGTCTATGAAGACTATTTTGATCCAGCAAAATTTACATCCACAGTTACCGGCAATGCATCTACATACGGGTCATTTATCAGCAGCCCTACAGCCGATAATGTTTATTATGGCTATTTAAGGGGATATCTTTCTTCTAATTATCCCATGTCAACAATAACAGACCTTTACACGGCCCTTGAAAGCGTTACTGGATACGATATCCAGTATGTTCAAATCGATCATGGGCTGTTTCCAGAATCCGGTTTGGACCCCGGCATATTCTACGCACCTGCTTATCTTACGGATATGAAAACATATACATATGACGGTGAGATAGTTCCGTATACATATTACCAGATTTATGCTAATACAACTTCAGGAGTGTATCCACTTAACCAGCTCCCATCAGATTTGACTCCAACGTCTTATTATATAACGTATAACCCGTCGTTTTACAACACATCCATTTACAGGTTTATGGTTGGATACCCGCCCTCTGCGGTCGGAGAATCCGGAGGCGTACCTGGAATAACCTACGGATCATCGCAGGATGAAGTTATGCCCGGATGGAACATGAGCAATTTTGAAATTTCATACCTCGGGGTGCCTTATAACCCCTATAAAAATTATTCGGCACATCCGGATGCCTGGACAACTATACCTATACAGACCGCATATACCTACGAAAAAGAGAATAAAGGAACCGTGATCTTGCTTCCGACACTGGGTGAAATATTTGACGGTGCTGATCCGATAATGTCATACTATCCCGGAGCAAATATTGAGGGAAGGGTAACAATGGCCAACGGACAGCCAGTAGGCGGTGTGTACCTGACAATATACGATCAGTATGGCATACCCCACCAGGTAGTTCAGACAAGTGCCAATGGATATTATAACCTCACGGCCCTTCCTGGAAATGATACTGTCTTAATATCTACGGGAACACTGAATCCCCTTACACTTATGGGGTCAAATTATATAGGCAACGGAACCTTTTATGTAACCCAGGCAGAAGCAGAAAGAATCCCGACAACTTACAATTCCACGACAGGTCTTCCCGATTATGATTTCCAGTTCAACTACCAGTTAGGGAATTCCAGCATAAGTGGAAGGGTAGGCTATGAATATAATTATCCACATAAATCTCCTACTGAAGTATATGCGAACAGTGGAACACTCATCTTGACAAATTCTACCTACAATTCAACGGTTACTCTGCCCCTGGTTAACGGGTATTATACGGATAACACGATACAGCCGTATTCGTATGAAGCATCACTCATCTTGAATGGAACGACTTACACGGATGTTCAGAAGCTGAACGTGAGTGTAGGCGGGTCGTTCGTATACGATATATACGTGAATTACAACCAGATATTCGCAAATGTTACAATCAGCGGTCACAATGTCGACGGCTTCAGCCTTGATGCATACGGAAACGGTCGTACATATCAGGGAAAAGAAATTAACAGTTCTTACGTCATTTATGTTCCAGAGGGCACTTTCAAAATTGTGGGTACGTACGATGGAAGCACAACGTATCCTGCTTATGTGACTTTCAATGCATACGGGCAGAATACAACCCTGAATCTATCGGCCTATGAATCTGTGAACGTAACAGGTTATGTTCCGGTCAAGTCTGGAAATGTCCAATTCTACATGGACGGTCAGGACAGCATGGCGTTTTCTGCAAATATTTCTGCAGGTAGGTATTCCATAAACCTGATTTCCGGAGTTTATACAGTATATTTCAGCAACGGTAAAACTGCATTTATGAAAACATATAATATATACAGGAATGAAAATATTTCATTTACCCCGGTTAGCGGGTATTACCTGAATTTATCGTCATATCTGCCAAATCAGGAATTATATGCGGGTCTTTATACCATAGTTAACGATTCAATAGATTATGAATATGCCTATTCATCAAACACTTCCATGTCCATATTTCTGCCAGGAGGAGTGTATTATGTCTCAAGCAGTTCCTCTATTGCCGGAATAGACTATTCAGTTGTTAAGACTATAAGCCTGGTGGCAAATTATGGCACTGATTTGAAGCTTTTAAGCGGTAAATCTGTAGCATTCCTGGTTTATAACGGAAACCTAGCACCTGGATTTTCGGCGTCATCTGAAGTTAATAACGGTATCGTCACTCTTTATTCGAATGGATATCCGGTAACATTTTCAAACATTTCTGCAAACGGGGAAGCAATAATGAACTATCCAAACTCAACAACGAACAGAAGTGCGGTTGTGGAGAGTGCATTTTTTGTAAATAAAAGCGTCAGTGCGTCATCAACGACGGTTAACGTCGGGCTTTCTCCAGTGTATGTAGATTCGAATATTACGCTGACATACAACGGGAATAAAATTTCAAACTCTGGGATCGTAACTTTCTACGGGCATTACAACTATAGCCTTCCGCTCATTAACGGTTCTGTATCTGGAAAAATGCTTCCGGGTGTCTATCTTCTTTCCATAAATAATGATACAAACGAGATAGTTTACGGAAATACAAGCGTATCAGTGAATGGAATGCACCACGATATACCGGTTTACATTTATGCATACCTGAACGTCACTGTTCCGAATACGGAGATAATCGCCAAGTCAGGTGAACCTGTCCCATCCGGTTTGCTCCCTATCGGCAATTATACAATATATTCTGCCAGCGGCTATAACGTATCAATAGCTCACCTTGTGCTAAAAACGAATTATAATCTATCATCCGTGAGTCTTTCTCCGGGCTATAAAGTAAACATAAGCAATTCCCTTGGTCTTTCCGGGACATACAGAATAATATCCCCGGATTTCGTCATGAATATAAGCAATGGAGGCGAAGGAATTCTTCCGGCTGGTTCATACAGAATAACATTTACAGCATCCGGAAGCAGCAATTACAATTCCTATTATGCGAACGGAAGCATCAACGTTACAGTATCTTCGAATGAAAATATAACTGTACCTGTTTCTATAACCGATGTTACAACTTCCCTGTATGTCAGTACAGGACAGGCAGCATCTATGGTCTATCTATACCGCAATGGAACTGTATTCGCTATGGCCGAATCAAAAATCAATGGAACGGCTTCATTTGAGGTACCAACTGGCGATTACAGCGTATATGCAATTTCAAGCGATGACTTATCGGCATACGCTGGTTATCTTACTATCCCGGCCTTTACAGAAGAAATGCATTACAATGCATCGCTTACTTCTGCTTACCGCACAAATCTGATGGTCGCTATTGGCAACAAACCGATGAACATGAACGTAAATGTATCGCTGGGAAACTTCCTGATGACGGTGAACAGTTCGGTAAAAGAGATATATCTTCCGATCGGCAATTATACGTTTGAATCTACGCTGGTTTCCACAATATCATACAACACATTCACCACCTGGATGAATTACAGCGTTGAGAATACGGTATACGTACATGGGACTTCATATGTTTCCCTGTACCTTCAGAGGGAATCGATATACGCCTTTAAATTTTCATCAAATACCACGGTTCAGAAGATCATTGCGGAGAATGAAAACGGGATATACTCATATGAACCGGTAACTTATAATTTCACATTGGAAAATGTTGGTAATATGCCGGTTAATATCACTCTCTCATCAAAGGATTCAAACAACTGGAACATCACATTCAAGAACGAAACAATTCATAATTTGATTCCCGGGAAAGAAATAAATGATACAGCTGTAATAACGGCTAAAAGAGTAATGCCGGCCGGCAGCAATGCTGTGCCTATAGCTGTTAATTATTCTAATGGCGTAAATGATGAGAATCTATACGTAATGTTTCCGTCAATTTCAGATATCAATATTTCATCGCTACCATCAGCTTCTAATAGAACAAATCTCGAAATTCCGGTGGTTCTCAACAATACTGGCAATACCAATATTACGGTCGGCCTTTCGATAAGCAATAAAACCATCAGTAATTTGTTTTATTACGGTTACAATGTTAGCTACCCCGCAGGAGTAACTGTGCCTTACAACACTTCAGAAATAGTAAACGTAACGCTTATACCAATAACATCAAAACCATATTCAACAGTTTCTTTCATGCTGAATATCACGTATGATTCAACTGTTAAGAACATAACGCTTACTGGAAGCTATCCACAGCTTTCAAAAGTAAATATAGTGGTTAATGGCACGGGGATAATATCGAATTACACAGCGAATCCTTATATGAGTCTGTATATAGGCCTGATATTGATAGCAGTCACTGTTGTGGCAGGACTTATACTTATAGCTTACAGGGGGAGGAAAAAGAAATGAAATCCACATTTGCCATCTTGATCATTCTCATCGCTTCAATAATGATATTTGCTGTACCCTCCAGTGCTCAAACTAATGTTGCCTACTACAGCTCCACGATTACATATCCCTCAAGTGTTGGAACAGGGCAAACGTTTAACATATCCATAATCAGCAGCGCAAATTTTGAAAATTATACCGATATAATTTACTTTTCCGGTACAAATCTGACAGGTATGTCTCCTACGAATACAATCTATAACTATTCTCTCAATGATTACAAATTTGTTGCGCAGATAACAGCTCCATCAACCCCACAAACGCTTTACTTCTACGTATTTACCTACGCTGATTTTGAAGGCGTACAGTATAATTACACCAGGACAATCTCCGTTAGCATTATACCACCCATATATTTCCATACAGACTTGTACAATCCAACATCAAAACCAATTTACAATCTTACTCTGACATATTCCCTTGACGGTACTCCTATTGCCGATAAAACTATAAACAGAATCCTTCCCGGGCAAAGCATTGTGGTAAATTATACATATATCAACCCGTACCTCTCAACGGGATCGCACACTTTGACCGTATCGGTAAATAATCCCAATATAGTGGTAAACGGAAAATCAGTCTCAGTCTCAACCACTTTCTATTACGGGTCGCCTCCAAATTATGACTGGATCTATTACGTCGTAGGTGCTGTCATAGTTGTAATGGCAATTATGGTCATCGGCGCTGGAAGACCCAGAATTTCCCAGCCAAAGTGGAAAAGGAAGAAAAAACAGTAAAAAATACTAATTTCTATTTCCTACCATATTTTAATACAAGCAAAGTAAATAAAATATCAATTTAGCACTATGTTTTTATTATGCTCCTTAGGGTTGTAAACTCTTTGTCATAAACGTCCTTTCTGCTGAATTTTACAGGAATCCTTCTTTGTGGATATCTTCCTTCTATGAGCGCTATTCTTGCGGCCGATAGGGCATTATCATGAATCTTATGCGGTGTGCTTGTATTTTTCTCGTTCACTACTTGAACCGGGGCATCCAGAGAAGACAGCCTGTTAAGTATAATCTCTCTGTTAGGCCTGTCACCATTACCCACCTTTATAAGCACCTCATTATAGAGGTAGCTGCTTGTTATTGAATCTATATAATCACCTATGGTGAAAACTTCCGGGCATTCAAAAGCTTCTATGAGTATACTATCTCCAAGTACGGCAACTCCAGGTCTTGGTCCTGGATCAATGCCTATGATAAGGGTATTGAAATATTCCTTATTCAGCAATTTTGGAACAGCTCTCCTTATGCCTTCAGTGGCAGAACTGGCCTTTATCTGGTTTGGTATATCTATATCATCATTTATTGAACTTATTATAACAACAACATCCGAAGGCACATCTTCGCTGGTGTCAATACTTACAAAAGGCAGTTTCCATCTCCTGAGATTCTGTATAATTTCATGATAAAATTTGAAATCAAATGTCAATATTCCTATCCTGGACATTCATTTATACATTGAAACATCATTTAAATCTTTTACTATATTTTCTGCCATTATCAAGGTTGCTATCCCAAAGTACTGTTCTTGCTTTAAACGCCATAAAATACATATTTTCTAAGCTGGCAGAAAAGTGAAACGAGTGCAGTTTTATTCCATATTTTTATCTATTCTTATTAATAGTTAAAACATGATAATGCAAACTATTATGCCTTACATTCTGGCATCAATATTTTTTTCCTTGGATATCTGTGCAGCTATTATTTCATTTGCAGCTTCCAGAAATTGCATTTCCCTTCCCTTTGGTATGACGGCCCCAGCCGCAATGTCATGGCCCCCGCCGCTTCCACCTACCTTGGCGCTGGCTTCCCTCATAACTATCGACAGATTTAGCCCTCTCTGGACAAGCTTTCGTGTTCCGCGACTGGATACCTTGGTATCATCTTTCCCTACATTAAAGCCTATAACAGGTTTTTTCTGGTTTGCCAGATAGAGCATAAGTATCCCTGAAATTGCACCGGACATCTCCGATTCTGGAGCATAAAAATAGCTCACGTACTCAGTTTCAAAAATATCCTTTAAAGATCTGTAAGTGTAATCGATGAGCTTTGTTTTGAACATTTTCCAGTTGTTGATCATCTCATCCCCGTATTCAGTATGGCCAAGAAAATACAATACCGGGATAGAATTATTCCCCATCTTTCCATTCCCATCAATTATTGAAGCCAGCTCCTTTGATGTAAAGCCTATAGATTCAAAAATAAAGAGATCACTCTCAATATATCTTAGAGCTTCCAGCCCCACATTCTGATCGAGCAGCCTGATGGAAAGGGCATTTGACAGAAGCCTTTTCTCATCTTCGTTCAGATCCATAACTTTTTCTTCCGGGTCCAGGCCTATTTCTTTGAGAAATTCCCGGGCCTTTTCTGGAAAGCCGGTCAGGTTTTTAAAAAAAGGATCGGTAGAATACGTAAGTGCATCAGAAAGCGTTTTTCCTTCAAGATTGAGTGTATGAATAGATTTGAAGGCCGGGCCATAATTGTCAACCAGAACCTTGTTAAGACCTGAGATTCCGCCAAGATCCTGCTTGTCGGATATGACGCCAGCAATAAAGAATGGAAACAGGTCCCTGTTATTCTCATCAAGAACTAGGGCCATTGCATAGGACATAGTTGCCCCGCAGGCTTCTGTTGTGCCGTTGAAGCCGAAATCTCTTGCATTTATGTTCAGGCCGGCAATTTCTGTTTTTTCATAGAAATGATGGTCAAGCACTACGATGTCAGATCTTTCCGCTGCATACTTGATCTGGTCCGACCCTGCGTCAGCAAAAACTGTAAATATATTGTCGCTTATAGCCTCCTTGAAACCGTTCTCGCTCAGATCCTTTATATATGTGAGGTGGAACTCCTTTCCAATGCGCTTGAGTGCATTTGAAAGGATTATTGCGGAACTCGTCCCGTCACCATCAAAATGCACAACAAGTTTTATATAACTATTTTTTAAAATATATTCTTTTGCTCTCTGAAGTTTCTCGAACATATCAGATGGCAAAATATCCTTTATCATTTTACTACTTTGCTTAGATTCCACTTCTCGTCAAGAGTCCCGGATCTTTTATAATAACGAACGAGCCTGAGCATTTTCGCCATTATAAGATTGCGTGCCCTCTTGTTGCTCTGATCCTTTGGATTAAGGTTAACATGCTTTGATACGTTATTATACGTCTTTATAAGGCTGTTAAGATCCTCCGGTATTTCATCCTTCAGGCCTTTTTCCGCCAGTATTTTGTTAATCTTCTTTCCAATAACTTCTTTTACGCTGGGTATACCGTACTGATCCCTTAGCCTTATCCCGATCACGGAAGCAGATACGCCATTCTTCTTTAGATCAACTATCGTGTTTATTATTTCCTCATTACTGTACTGAACCCATGTGGGTTTTTCTCCGTAAACCCTTTTGGATCCAGATTTTCCTCTTTTTCGAGTATGCATTCTCGCCATAGATACACCTGATCTTAGGCTATTGATATCAGATTTATTTAGTTTTTGATTCAGCAGTCCTATTTCCCGATCGATTTAATGCATCCTTTATATTTCGCATATCTGAATGATGGGTAAGAGAGCAAATATTTTTAAGTGTACATGTCCTTATATCATCAATGAAATTTAAGGATCGAATATCCATGAAGGTCCATCTGCGATGCCCTGTTTTCAGATTTTTCAACAGAAAGAAACTTTATCGGCCCAGACTAAAGAGGTAATTTCTGGCTTTATACATTGCTGTCAAAGACCCTACCGGGCATATTTTCTATTTTCTTGAAAATATAATAGTTCCTGTCATTTTTTACATAGTCGGTTATGCTGTATCCGGCCGAAAAGAGACCATTAAATGTTGCGGCAGCAATATTTTTCCATTCATCCTCAAGTTCATGGTTTATTCTCATTTCTTCAAGGTTCTGTGGCATAAAAAATCCCAGAACCCCCTCATATTCTATGTCCTTAAGTTTACACCTGCCATCCTCAACGGTGTTTAGAAAACGGATATTTTCATAATTTCGGTTGAATGTTTTTCCGATCCACCACTCCGCGACCAATCTATCGCTCCTCATGCCCCTGTTTATGCCGTCTTCCATTCTTCCATAAAAATTCTTTATATACGTTCTTGAAACAGATCCTATCTTTGAAATATTGAAATGCGCATTAAGGGGGTTGAAAGGATCAAATGTCCAGGCTATTAAATCATACCCCATCTTCAATGCCAGGGCCCTCTGTTCCATCTTCAGCTGATATCCTATATTCTGGTATTTCCTGCTTGATTTAACCCCGGTCATATGCGAGTAGAGATATATCTTGCCGTTCTTATATCCGGGGTAGGAAAACAGCATTCCTACCATTTCCCCGTCATCCGAATATGCACCGAGAAGAATGCCACCGTGATATCGCATTGAAGCAATTGTATCCTTGAATGAGGTCTCTGTATTCTCAACATTCCACGCCGATTGAATAACCGGTATCATCTTTCCAATTTCTTCAGGGTCCTTTATAACTTTTATATCCACACTGGGTTAATCGTAAATGTTTATATATTTCTATCTTTAAG
>JAVRLU010000036.1:0-13850 GCA_031961165.1 Thermoplasmataceae archaeon | reverse complement strand
ATTAACCACCTCTTGTGGTTTGTGAGAGTTTAAAGTCGGATTCGATCGTCCTTCTATTCACCCTTGTTTCAGGGTATTATGCCGAGACGAAGGGCAGTCAATCTATGGGACGGCCTCTCAGGCCAAGAAACAATCGCCTGTCTCTCCTATTCGCGTAATCATCGTCATGACAATGCGGCCAAAAGAACTTTTTTCATTGACATCTATACCAACGATGGAAAATAAATATTTTCAACTAAGATTTGACTGTCTCGATGAACCATAAAATTTATAAATGACTCTCGTTTAATTTCACAGGGTGGGTTTAGACGAAAAAACTTTTACTCATTTCTCTGGTAGTAATGATGATGATCTTCTCTGGCGGTTTCGTTGTTGGAATTGCTTCAGCACAGCATTCAACGCAACAATCCGGAAGCAATGCAGTATTTGCAGCCGCCTTTGATCTGCTGGCTGGAACCAGCACCGCTTCAAGTTCCAACTGGGCCGGATACGCTGTAACCGGGACAGGATTTACCAATGTCACTGGTTCGTTCATAGTTCCAGCTCTTACAACGAGCACAGGTCCAAGGGGAGGTTCTGGATTCGGATCTAACGGATTCGGTTTCAGTGGATACGGAAATGAAAGATCCGCTGCCCCTGCAGTTTCCTTTTCGTTTAGGAATGGAGGCGGTGGAGGCTCTAGTTCGACCTCCTATGCTGCGTTCTGGGCAGGCCTCGATGGCTTCAACTCTAAGACAGTAGAGCAGGCAGGAGTTCTCATGACCAGTTCAAATGGAAAGGCCACGTATAGCGCATGGGTAGAGTTCTACCCGTCTGCTCCAGTTTATGCATCATGGAATCCAAGCCCTGGAAACACAATGGTTGTTTATGTCAATTATACGGGATCCAATTCCTTTAGTGCAACAGTAAAGGACCTTAGCACAGGGCAGTCATTCTCCAGTACAGCAGATGTAGCAGGCGCAGCAAGATCCTCAGCGGAGTGGATAGCTGAAGCCCCATCATCGTCAAGTGGAATACTCCCACTTGCAGACTTCGGAACTGTTCAGTTCGGCCAAGACTACACAAATGTAGCTGGAAGCAATTATGCATCAAACTCAACATTTACAGGTGCCATAGGCGAATTCCCACATATTTACCAAATCAATATGGTGACTAACTTCGGGGGACTGAAAGCTTCTACTTCAGCGCTCAGTAGCGATGGAACAAGTTTCACCGTTACCTGGAAAAGCAGCTAATCTCTAAATATTTTTACATTTTAATTTCAGCTTCTCTTATTTTATTAAATGTTAGATAGGCAATAGATATTATTAAGAGAATGAAGATATCAAGATTTTCCGGACTATTTACAAATTTCTGTGTGAATACAATGATGAACCTTCCACAAATGCAGGTTTCATTAAAAAAGCAAAAAAAGAATAACCATGCACTCACTATCTATCTATAATGCAATGTAGATCAGGAAATAATTTTTTTCATATCCACGCATTTATATATAATTAAAGCCGATGTTTTATTTATATACCCCTAAACTCTTGATTTGATTACAAATATAAGTGCGGATGTCGGGATTTGAACCCGAGGCACGAGCTTGGCAAGCTCGCGTGTTGCCAGGCTACACCACACCCGCATTTAAAGCTATTCGCAAATGAAGAACTTCAGGCATTTAATGCTCTCCTTGCATAGGGCTGATTGAAAATACATCTATAAATTTTTCTATTCATATTGAGAATTCACTCATCCGAAGTTATAAAGGATTCTGTCTGAATAAGCGTTTACCTTTCCCTCTCTGGGATCGTACAATCGAACGTTCCTTGGTGAGATTCCAGACATCTTTTTAGATCTATATACTCTGCCTTCTCTTGTATGCTACTATTGATCGACCTGAACTATAATCCTGTCTCCAAGCCTGTTTCAGTCATCAAATATCAAACCAAGTTCTAGAGCTGGCATTGCAAGACCAATAAAATATAAAGTTTTCACAGCCTGCAACGGAAAGATACCCTTTAACTGAAAAAATAAAAAATTAATTGAAATGGCTTATTCTGAAAGGCTTTCGACGAGAATATCCAAGCGATCCTTCATCCTTTTAAGGGCATATTGAAGGACATCTATGGCCTTAAGCGATCCATCAGTTTCAAAGCTAAAGATAAATTTTGTATCATCCTCCTTTATCTTAACCCCGTCGCTTTCGAAAAGAACGGAAAGATAACGGCATTTCACATCGTCCGTAAACACTATTATATTCTCGTCTTCTGAAATAACAGATGATGGGCATTTCTCCTTAAGTGACTGCCACTCTTCAAAGACTTTTTTGTCTACCGTGAATTCGCGATGATACTTGTATGATACTCCGGACGTAACCTGCCATTTTGCGTGTTCCTTTGCTGTACCGAGAATAGCTTCTGCTGTAACGAGTATTGCCTGTTTTGCTCCAAGCTTTACGATCGGGATCTCTCCATCAACCGGCAGAAGATCTGGATGTGATACGGCCTGTATATCGGAAGAATATGCGGTAGCTGGGCCAAGTTTGTTTATGGAATATGTAACTGTACAGAGCGGGCATCCCTTTCCCCCGCATGAGCACTGGTTCCTGAAATTAAGGGTGAGATCAGTTTTAAGCGGTATCAGGCCAAGGCGATGCGCAACCATTTCATCAAACAGCGGGAGGGACGAATCATATACGTTTCCTTCTGCATCCCTTATCTGTCCGTGATGAAACGTTACATACTCTATTGCAAGTTTCGGTATGTCATTTATAAGTGTCCTTCTTAGGGCATTGGCCTTCGAAGAATCAATTCCATCGATTTCGAAATTTATATACCTGTCTTCCATCTTCAGGATTTTTATGCTCATCTAGACTCTTCTCCCTCTTTTGCCACCCTTTTTCTTCGTCCCGTCATGAGGTATAGGAGTTACCTCCTCGATCCTGACAATTTTTAATCCTGCCCTTGATAGAGAACGTATTGCCGCTTGGGCACCAGGGCCAGGTATCTTTGACTTGTTTCCGCCTGGGGCGCGGACTTTTATGATGAGATCGGTAATTTCCTTTTCCTTCAGTATCTCTGAAATCAGATCCGCTGCCTTCATTGCGGCATACGGACTGGCCTGATCCCTGTCGTTCTTAACAACCATGCCGCCGGAAGCTTTCGCAATGGTTTCTGATCCTGTCGGATCAGTTATATGTATGATCGTGTTGTTTTGTGATGCAAAAATATGGGCAATTCCTGTCTTATTCATTTATTTCCTCCTCCTTTGTTTGTTCTTTTGGTTCTTCCTTGTTCTCTTCGGTTCTTTCTGCCGGAGATAGGAGCGACTGCCTTATGGGATGAAGTTCGTCCTTCAGCGGTGAATTTTCATAATAATCAACACTGTCTTCATCCCGGGCCTCTATAAGCATTCCGGGAATGGTAACACGGCGCCCAGCCACACTTATATGGCCGTGCGTTATAAGCTGTCTTGCCTGTTTTTCGCTTACGGCCAGGTTCTTTCTGAACACTATCGTCTGGAGGCGCCTGTCCAGAATGTTCTCCACATTGAGTGAAAGCACATCGTCCAGTGAGGCATTTTCACTGAGCAGCTTATATCTGCTGAGCCTTCTGACCATGTCAGAAAACTGTTTCTGAGCAGCAACATCTGAGCTTCTCAGCCTCGCCCTAAGGTACCTTGCCTGTGACCTTATCGAGGATATCATTGCCTCTCCCCTCCATATCTCCTTCTTGTTCACAAGCCCGTACTTTATCAGAAGTTTATTTTCATCCTCAATTCTATCTTTCTCCCAGGGATGCCTTGGAGTTGAATACTTCTTGTGAGGAAATTTTGGGTCTCCCATTCAATCACCTACTCCTTCTTTCTTATAACGCCGACACTGAGGCCTTTCCTTCCATTGGATCTTGTCCTCTGTCCACGAACCTTCTTTCCTTTTTCGTGTCTTATGCCTTTGTATGACTTTATTTTCTTCATCCAGTTTATATCTTCCTGAACCTGGACATCAAGATCGGTTGATACAAGGTTTATATTTTTACCCGTTACAGGTTCCCTCCTGTGGTTTAAAAGCCATTCAGGAAGGTCATACTCCTTCGAATCAAGATACTCCTTAAGCTTATCTATCTGATCCTCTTTAAGGTCGCCTATCCTCTTGTCTTTCGGCAGCCCCAGCTTCTCAATTATAACGTAACTAAGCCTGTCGCCTATCCCCTTAAGATCAGCAAGGGCGATCGGCAGCTGCCTTTCACCGTTTATATCCTTATTTGCAATACGCACTATATACTGAAAATCCTTGCTTTCAGTTTTTTTAGCGGGAGTTGCGGGACTCTTGACTGCCTTCGATTCTGTGCCCTTAGCAGCCTTTCCTTCGGTTTTTTTAACCTCTTTGTTTTCATCCGTATCATTTGATGTAACTTTAGCCATTAGATCATCCTATCCGTTCGTTATATTATTTTGTAATATTAATTTTGCTTTTCTTCATCATATGCGATCCGGCAAAAGCCCTTAATTTTTTGTCAGACATGCTCGATCTGTAGAATTAAGGATCATACCTTTTATAATCTTGCTTTTCCTGTTATTTCAGATCGATACATAGGAGAAAAATAAGAAAAATTCTAATAAACATATGCCATGATTCGGTATGGATACAACTGTAAACAAGATAATAAGTTATTCCAGGGACGCAATGAAAAAAGGACCTGATTCTGAGGAAAAAGAACTGATTAAGATGCGGATCGCAGATTCTCTGATAACTGCTTTCGGGGCAAAAGATTCAGATCCCGTTAAGATACTCAGGAGATCACTTCTCCCCTCAAGCGGAAAACTCAATTCATCCGTATACTTTTCCAAGGATAGGAGTGTTCCATACATAAGCACCTTCATAAACGGCTGCATGACACGTTACCTCGATTTTAACGATACATACCTGTCAAAGGAGGCCCTGCACCCATCAGACAACATACCACCGGTGATATCTATCGCGGAGATTAACGGGCTTGGAGGCATGGATATCATTAAGGCGATAAAAATTGCATACGATGTGGTATGTTCACTGGCCGATGCAACATCGATACGTGACCGTGGATGGGATCATGTCAACTACGATTCAATATCATCCGCAGCCGCACTTGCGTCCCTGATGGATCTTCCAGATGAAAAATTCGAAAACGCGATTTCGCTTTCAATAATCAACAATGTTAGCATGAGGCAGACAAGGGCTGGCAAGCTCAGTATGTGGAAAGGATGTACGGTTGCATACTCCACTATGGCCTCTGTATTTGCAGCCTTGAATGCGAAAGAAGGACTCACCGGGCCATCCGATATTTTTGATGGAGAAATGGGCTTTAAGAGGGAAGTTTCAGGGCCGTTCGATTTGGAAATTTCTCCACACGTTAAGAAGACCATGATCAAGAACTATCCCGTTGAGTATCATGCCATGAGTGCAGCACAGGCTGCATCAATCCTGAAGAAGCAGGTGAAGGGTGAAATCAGGCGTATCAATGTTGAAACCTTCACTGTGGCGAACACAATAATAATAAAGGACCCTGAAAAACTCAGGCCGGAAAATAAGGAAACAGCAGACCACAGCATGCCATATATAATAGCGTATACACTTCTCTATGGTGATCCTGTTATAAATTCATATGATCCGTCATTCCTGAAAGATCCGAAGATTCTCTCGCTCATAGACCGGATGAAATTTACAGTGACTGAAAGATTCGATAAAATGTATCCGGAATACCTTCCCGTAAAGATCAGCGTTGAAGATGAATACGGCATACACGAAGAGGAAGTTGATGTGCCGAAGGGCCATTTCAGGGATCCATACAGCTGGGACGATCTTATGGCAAAGGCCCTGAGGGTCAGCGAAAGGATCGGGCCGGTCGTTTCATTTGTGAGGGACCTTGAGAACAGGAACGCCGATGAACTGATGGAGGTTGTTAGAAGTGTCGCTGATGCGTGATAATATTAACGGAGGCCCGGCAGCACTCCGCAAGCTGATCAATAAAGGCATCGTTGTGGCTCCGGGTGTTTTTAACGGCATTTCCGCCCTTATTGCACAGAGGAACGGATTCGATGCCGCTTACCTTTCAGGTTCCGGTGTTGCCGGGGCCATGGGCCTCCCGGATATTTCCGTAACGACAATGACGGAGGTTCTTGAGGAATCCAGAAAAATAACGGATATAACGAGGATACCGCTTATTGTGGATATAGATACGGGGTTCGGGGAAACGGTCAACGTGGAGAGAACTATAAGGGAAATGGAAAGGGCAGGCGTGGCAGCTGTCCATATTGAAGACCAGGTTCTTCCGAAGAGGTGCGGCCATCTTAACGGGAAGCAGATAATCCCGCGTGAAGATATGGTAAAGAAGATAAGGGCTGCTGTAAATGCAAGGAAGAATGATGATTTCATGATCATAGCCAGGACGGACGCAAGATCCGTTGAGGGAATCGAAAAAGCAATAGAAAGATCTAAAGTGTATCTGGAAGCCGGTGCGGATGCTATATTTACGGAGGCCCTGGAAAGCAGGGAGGAATTCAGCGAATTCAGGAAGCAGATTAACGGATACCTGATGGCTAACATGACAGAAGATGGCAAATCGCCATTGCTTTCAGTTCATGAACTTGAAGAGATCGGTTACAACATAGTGATATTTCCGCTCACAGCATTCAGATCTTCGCTTCTTTCCATGGATCATATATATTCAGTCATAAGGAAAAAGGGAACCCAGAGGGAAAATCTGACAGAGATAATGAGGCGCAAGGATTTCTATGACATAATCGGTTACGATGATTACGAAAAGGATGACAGAGATATTTCAAAAGGCAGATAATTAAAGAAACCCAGTCTTCATAGAATCCTGTCATATAAAAATTTATATCTTGCTAAAACCTGTGTATCTCCAATAATCCTGCCTTATCGGATATCTTTTCATCAGCAGTTTTTCCCTGAATGCCATCAAAGATCGTGAAGATCCAAACGATGTGCCTTTCATTTCTCCTAAGTTTGCCCGGGCATTGCGTCTTTATCGATTGCCTAAACTGACATTATTCTTTTGAGAAACAAACCAGTATTCAGCCATGCATAGACCCACAGGATGTTCAGTATAACCGCAATTGCAGCGTAAACCCACAGCAAAGGCTGAAAGCCGGTAAATGAAAGAATGTGCACTGTGGAGGTTGCAAAGAGTCCCAGTGGGAAGCCATATGCCCATACTCCAAGCGTGCCCTTTGCCGGATGGGTGAATATAAGAATCATAACCACCAGGAAATTCCAGACCTCAAAGCCCCAAAGGGGGACTGAAACCCACTCAACTGATGATAAGCTTATCATAATATGATCAATCGACCCAAAACCAACCAGTGAGAAGAGGTTTATGATAATGAGGCTCGATACTCCCACGGGAAGCATTGTTGTTGGAAGGGTTTCATTGGCCTTTGTTGAAACGTGTCCTGCCAATGCCAGGGATCCGATGAATATGAACAGGAAGAAGAAAATTCCAAGCCCTACCAGAACAAGGAAATACATTGTCTGGGCTTCCAGCCCTCCATAAAACTTAGTCAGGGGAACTGCCAGAAAAACGCTGGTACCAATTGCAAGTGGAGGTATAACGATGGCGAAGTTTATTTGTCGTGGATTAATCTCCTTTGTGTACAGCTTATGCCCCAGTATAACCCCAAGCGAAAGCGCAAGTATATAGTTTGCATAATAGTTGACAGAAGAGAGATATGCAGTGGCTGGTGATATGCCAAAGAAGTATATGAGCTGATAGTTCCCCAAGAATCCTATAATTGGAATAAGTGCGGTGAAGCTGAATCTTGTAAGGTTGTTCCAGTGTGAGAACGCCCTGTCATTCACTGCAAATACCCTGTATATCCAGAGGCCAAATATAAAGAGAAATATTGATATTCCCATGAGCGAAAAAGCTTCTGCAGCATACCTGAAGGCCACGCTTCCCGATTCATCAAATGCAAGAATGTAAACCTGTGCAAGTGCAAGAGTCGAAATTGCAATTCCAAACCACTCGGACCCAAATATGCTAAGAGTGCTTTTCCTCATTAAAACAAAATATTAAACGCATATTTAAACGCTCTTTAACGATCTATTTGATTGTATATTTCCACATATGCCGGGTTTTTTGATATGCTGGCATCCTCTCCATCGCAAGCGATTTGAGGTTCCTGCTTCATCGACGGTGCCTTCTTCACCGATTCGGAGGCCTCAATCGATTTTCAACGATCTCTTTCTGGTAGCCTATCATCCTTAAATTCCCGTTCGCCGCACGGTATTTAAATATGAGCATCGTTATTTCTGATAAAACCTTCGTATTTCATCTACATCGCAAGATCCGTGACTAACATGTTCAAATGATCTGTAAATCATAAATGGATCGCATCTGGGTCAGCAAGTCTAAATCAGAGAGACCTGTTCGGTTTTGAATTCTATTTTTAGGAAAACTATATTAATATATTAATTTTATTATATTAAATTGATTAACCTATGCATATAATCTGGCTATTAACTATTGTAATCCAATGCAGATCTTCAGGTCACCGATGGCCTGCGTCCGGCCTTTCATCATACAATTTTGGAAAGGTACAACAATATGGATAAAAAGAACGGAACCGTAAGGTTATCGTCAAACGGATATGCGGATACGCCCTCTATAAAGGATGCTATTGCAGCGTAGAAGATGCCCATGTATCCCAGCAACAATACAGAGAATGCCGCAGAGACCGTGAAAAGGGCGGCTGTTCCGGCAACGCTCTTCTTTCTATTGAAGATGAGTTTAGGGCTTTTTACACTCGTCCCAACAATGGTGGCCACAGAATCTCCGACGGAGATCACAAAAACTATCACCATCAGGAAGTAGATATTTTCGTGAAAGCTGTATGCCATAAGTATACCGGATGCAAACCACATTGCACCTATTCCAAGCTTTGTGTTTTTTCTCTCCATACTGTACAGGAACCTCCCGATGGCAAGATCAGGGCGAAGGGAGAAAAAGTTCCCTATAAAATAGAGAAGAAGGGAGCTGACTGTTATCATTATCCTGGAAATATCAGCTCCAAAATAGTAAATCAGGAAGATTATAACCAGCCCTGCAGCTATCTGGATGTAATCCCTTTTCCTTTCGACCTTCTTGTCGAATCCACGGCTGGCATCATTCTGCTTCACGTAAAGCTTTTCCCTGGCATCGGTTAGCATAACCACAGCAATGGCAAGGGATATCGATATATCCGCTGCACGCCATGATATATAAGGAAACCTGAAAATGAACATATATGCTACGCTCAGGAAGAGAAATACGAATGGAAAATAGAATTTCCTGGAATAAAGGTAGGTGCCGGAAACAAGTGTAAAAATGTATAAAGGAAATACGAGCGGAAAACCTGTAAAGACATAAATAAGAACCATGAATGGAATGGATATCAGGTACTTGTTCCTGAAATCTCTGAAATCAAGTTTCAAAGAGACAATTACGACAATAAGTGAAACCAGGATCGATAATACCAGATTAAACACGGCTTACTGCCTCTCCTGAAACCGGGAATGAAGAACATACAGTCAGAATCATGAATTTTCCGGAATCTTCAGGCATTCCTTTTTTGTTTCGGTAACTTTCACAGCCGGAATTTTCGCCCTGCTTAACCATACCACGATCAGTGCCGATCATGACATTACCCTTTTATAATGGTGACTGAACACCATTTTTCTTAAAAATGCGAAGTTTAAATATGGCATATAGTCGAATTATAATATTCAGATATTTAAAAAGTTATCCTACGGCAGTTCACGTGTACACGGATTATGGATACCAGCTGCGGCCTGCGTTCGTATTGCAAAAAAGTTTTCGCTATAGAAAGCGTTAGGTGTTTTCACCTTTTCAATCGCTTCCGGCAACAATGAAGAATCGCATTTATAGGAATACAACGCTTAAGTGAAACAGGATACGATTTCAGATCTTTTCGACCACAGGATCAAGTCCGTTCCATTTGATCCTGTAACCTATCTCCTTCAGTATCCTTTCCGGCCTGAGCATGTTCTCCTCCAGATAATTGAAGATCGCCGAGGAATCCGGGTAGAGTCCATCGATGTCTTTCCTGATGACATCAATATCTTCGGATGAAAGTTCGTAAGTGGGCCTGGCTTTGCCGGTGGAAGATCCGAATCTCTTCATAGCTGCGTTTTTCACCATGTCCCAGTTGATCATGTTCTTGAAAACCAGTTCGTCCTTTAACCTGAAATCGCCAAGAAAAACGGACATCCATTTAATTCCAGCGGAATTTATCATGGCATCCCTTTCGGCAATCTTCCCGGGATCACCGTACCGGACAACATCTACATATACCTTCTCACCGTTTATTTCGATGATCTTCGAAGGGAAAAACATGCGGTGATTCACATAGACCGGTTCCGGGAGTTTTGCTTCGATCTCCCCCTTTGCCTCCGGAAGATAATATGAGATGGAATCGTCCATCATCATTTTGTAGTTTTTATCCTTTAACTTTATGTCGGCTTCCATTTTCCAGCCGGCAAAGTTGATTATTGTCCTTGAAAGTTTCGAAATGTCAGATCCATACCTGTCCATATTCTTGAAGATCGAATCCGGCCCGTCAATGCTTATGGTCTTTACCGGCGATTCATATGCCTCGTATACCAGGCCCAGCCTCTTTACGGCAGACACAAGCCTGTACCAGTCCCCTTCTATTGAGACCGTTATCTTTGTAGACTTCACGAGAAGCGTTTCGAGCTCCTGTGCATTGAATTCCCTTGTTATGGAAAGCGGATCCTTCATCCTTATCTCCTTGAGTATCAAGTTTTCTTCCATGTCGGAATACATGGAATTTTCTATATCCTGAACCGATGTGCCAAAGTTCTCCGCAGCCTTCTGAAGTGCCTCATTCCTGTCCTCATACGTTATAGCCGGGCCGTACTGGAAGAGAAAATCCCTGACCTCCCCCGACGGCAGGGTCCCGTTTATCTCAAACAGGGAATTCCGTTCAACAACGAGGGCAATTGCCCTGATTATTTTCGGATTGTTTCCATTGTATTCAAGGTCCCTAACTTTCTTCTCTATTTCCATTTTCGATAAGCCAATGCTCTGTTCGTAAAGATCAAGGACACTTGATACGTAATCCGTATTCTCCGGACTAAGGAACAATGGCCGGATAAGGCCGTTATTGTATTTCTTGGCTATCAGAAGTTCCGTCGGGAACACCTTTTCTCCTCCTCCTTGAAGTTGAGTATTCTGAAGTTTCCTTTGACACTATTTCGTAAAGCGTGGCATTTTTGCTGTCCGCGGGCCTGAGTATCCTGCCGAGCCTCTGCCTGAACTGCCTTACGCTTCCGGATCCGCTCAGTATTATCGCTACTGAAGCGTCAGGGACATCGACGCCCTCATCGAGAACCCTGGATGCAGCCAGCATCCTTACGCTTCCGTTTCTGAACATCTCGAGATATTTCCTTCTCTCCTTTTGCCCGGTAAGGTAAGTTATGGCCGGGACAAAAAATTCCCTTGAAATCATGTATGCTGTTTCCGTGTCCTCTGAAAATATTATGACCTTTTCATCCCTGTGCTCTTTCAATAAATAACGGACAGTCTCAACCTTTCCGCGTGCGTTGAAAGCTATCTGCCTGGACCTGCGCCACGCCAGAAGAGCTTCCCTCCCCTCGGGATTCCACGAGCTTCTTATGAATTTTTCAAAATCCCACGGGCCCCTGATTGTCATTCTGTGCTTCCTCAGGTAGTTCACAAAAATACCGTGAAGCCTTATGTATTCATCCTCCTCCTCTTCGGTAAGTTCAACCGGAATCCTGACGATCCTGTAATTCGATATAAATTCTCCGAGCTCTTCATAACCCATCTCGAATATTTTTCCCCCCATTATATATTCAAGATCCTTCTCAAGACCATCCGTCCTTTCATATGTTGCGGTCAAGCCCATCCTGTAAGGTGAGGCAAATATTTCTGCTATGGCCTTCATCCTGTCGGAGGCCAGATGATGCACTTCATCTGCGATTATGAACTGGAACCTGTTCCCGTATTTTTCGGCCATAAGGTATGCAGAATCGTAGGTTGAAACAGTAATTTCCCTTTCTTCGCGCTCTCCACCGCCTATCTGCCCTATCTCCAAGTTAAATATACGGTTAAGGTTCCTTCTCCACTGATCAACAAGATCAAGTGTCGGAACCATTATGATAGACGGTACTCCAAGTTTCTGTATTGCCGCTATGCCAATATGTGATTTCCCGGCCGCGGTTGGAAGCACTATTGTCCCCAGGTACCCGCTTTCTTCCCATTTCTTCAGTGCAGAGACCTGGTATGGCCTGAGTTTAACATCGGATCTGAATTCGTACCTTTTATCCTCGAAGACATGATCCCTGAATTCAATTCCATTTGAAACAAGGTATTCCTTTATTTTCCTGTAGTTCATTCCAAGAGATCGGTAAACGCCAACCCGGTTGTCGTACTCGGTTATTCCCGGAATCAGGTTTCTATCAGAATTTTTTATGATTATGGAACCTCCAGAATAACTGAGATCTATCATAAACCCTCATGCACTGAAAAATTATAAATGTATCATGTTTCAGTTTATAGAAATGCAGGTTTATGCGACGGTATTCCCTTACGCAGCCGTATAATTAATTGTGATCAGGCTAGCCGCAGCTTAATATATCCCGGCTGCATGAATTATGAATTTTTATCCAGGAGTTTTGAAGCGATTCGATTTCGTTAAAAGTAATACAAATGAAAAGCCAGAGTAGCTGTAATTCTCAAATCCAAAGGCATGTATATAAGATCGAAAAGATTCTGGAAATAGATGTAATGGGCTATTGAATTTCGTATAAAAGAAATAAGCATACAGGTGACGGGAAATGGATAATTTATATACTGCAAAAAGCAGGGCAATGACCAGGTTTCTCAGGTCCGTAGCGCGCGATCACGTTTTTAAGAGGAATGCAGAGGATAAAATTACAAGGACAATTGATGAAATAGATAGCGGAAAGAAATTCAGCGGCCGGGACCTCCTTGATCCTGTGTACATAATAGCCAGGGCAAGGGTCAGCATAAGGAAGAAGTATTCCAGATGGGACGAACTGTACATGGATGATTTTTCGGCATCATACTCAACTCCTGAAATTATCGGGAAATACAGGGCAGAAAGGATGAACTGCGAGGTGCTGGATATCGGTTCAGGTGCAGGGATGCAGGCCATCATGTTCGGCCTCAGGAAGAGAAGCGCTGGCATTGAGGTGGATGAATCCAGGTACCTCATGTCGCAGCTGAACGCTGAAGCCTACGGTTCTGATGTCGAATTCAGGAACATCGATTTTTACGATTTCAGTGAAAAATATGACGGTACGGTGTTCTCAGATCCTTTAAGATATCGTTCCGGAGGATCAGAATCACTGGTCCCGTCGCCATATGATCTCCTGAAAAGGTTTCCACAGAGTGATTTTGCATTTGATCTGCCTCCGAAGATGGATACGGAGAAAATAAACATAGACGGAGAACGCGAGTACATATCGGTCAACGGATACCTTGCCAGGCTGACCCTGTATACTGGAAGCCTCAAAAGATCCGGCAGTTCTGCCCATATTTTTCCGGCGGATGTCCACATGGAAGGCATTTATTCTGATACCCGTTTCGCCCAGGGCGAAGTAAAAAAATACATCTACGTGCCGGACGAGGCCGTTGTTTATGCGGGCCTTCTTGAAGGTTTCAGCCAGATGATCCTTGTCGATAAGGACCGCAGAAGAACTGTTCTCTCATCGGATGAAGAAATAGGGGATTTTCCGGGTACCGTATATTCGGTCATGGATGAATGCAGTCACGATAGACTCCCGGAAACGGTAAGGA
>JAVRLU010000035.1:0-14389 GCA_031961165.1 Thermoplasmataceae archaeon | reverse complement strand
TTCAGAATAGATGTTGTAGTGATCCTTGGCAAAAGGATTCCAATGCTGTATCCCGATCCCTATTCAAATGTAGGCGGCCAGTTCCTGAGGATTGTTGAAAAGCACGTGCTTCCAAAGAATATGGAGCTTATAGCTGTAAAACCGACAGATTCCATGATCGCCGATCTTTACAGTGTTATGTTCCTTTCCCTGGTCTTAAGCATGCCGTATATCGTTAACCAGATCGGGAAGTTTATAGCGCCCGGCTTGAAGAAGCGTGAAATAGAGACAATACGTTTCATAGGAATACCTGCTGCGCTGCTCTTTGCCCTGGGATCGGGATTTGGTTTCTGGTACATATTCCCCCTCCTCTTCAGGATATTTTTCTATTTCAATTCCTCGGTCGGTGCTTCCGATACCATGAGCATATCAAGCTTCACCTCTTTCTTCTTTATATACATAGCATCATTCGGCCTGTCATTTGAAATGCCCATAATAATGATAGGCCTCACAAAGCTTCATGTCGTTTCATCCGAGTTCTGGATGCGCAACTGGAGGTATGCGGTTATCGGATCGCTCCTGTTCGGGCTGGTATTCTCCCCTGGCGTTGTCGGTGTGAGCATGATGATAATGGCTGTTCCGATGATGCTTCTTTACATAGCTGGCGCTTTTATATCGAAAAGAATAGAAAAAAAAGAAGACACCCAATATGAGGAAAAGAGGGCGGTCGATGACTGATCGCTATGATCCGGAAAATTATATATTCACCGTTCATGCTGATTCTTAAGCTTACTGATCATATATGATCGAATACGCTGCATAACAAGCCTATAAAACAATGAATGCGGCATTCTGGACAAAGTATTGAAATTCAGGATAAAGGGGGATAAAAGGTTAAATTTTTAAAAGGGTTCAGGCGATGGTTGGAATGTCGGATGATGACAGCGAAATAAGGGGAAAAGTTGAAAGATACATTAAAATCGAAAAGGAAGCGCTTGCAAAAATAAGGATAATAGCCCCGGAAAATAGTTTCCTGAGAAAAGCAGCCGAGGATAGCATGGAGATGATAAGAAGCTACTACCAGGATGCGATATATTTTTACGGAAAAAACGACCTGCTGAATGCATTTGCAGCACTGAATTATTCCTACGGATGGATCGACTCCGGGATAAGGTTCGGTATTTTTGACGGGTCCAGCGATTACAGGCTGTTCACATTATATAAATAGGGCCGTTTTCATCATGATCAGCTTACTGTGGAAAAAAAGAATGCCAAGGAAGCGGATGATGTATTTTGTGGATTCCGGAACAGAAATGATCCAGAATGATACCCCGTCAGATAACCCATACAATGGGAACCCTTGAAAAAACAGTCGAGAATAAAGATCGAACCATGTTACCAGATTTCCGGCACAGGCAGCTTAGAAAAGTATAAATAACATTTTAAACTATAAAGATAAGGAAATATGAGAAAACAGCAATTTTACAAACGAAATGATTATGATAGAAAAGATTTTGTCAAAAGGGAGAAAAAGCTTGATATGAGAAGAAGCGATGAATTCGGTTATCTTCTGGGAAAGACTGTTGAATCGCTTCCGGACAGCGTAAGGGGCGCTATAAGGGGAACGGTTTATTCACTGGCATCGAAGAAGGGCATCAAGGAAGCCAAGGAATTTATCGGAAAAAAATACAGCGAAGGTGTCATTGACTTCGACACCCAGAAAAAGCTTATCAACCTGATATACGACTACAGCAAGTACCGCTAATCCTGATCAGTTTTTATTGTACCTATAACCCTCGGGAAGGAATTTGGGTTTGATAGCACGATATTCTTTTTTATTAGCGGAAGCTTATGCCTGATCTGCAGAACACCGTCCTCGTATGTTCCACGTTCATACATCATCATATCGCTGATAAACAGTTCTCCACCGGTATCGGCGGTCTTAAGCAGAGGATGTATACTGATATCACCTTTTATTTCGTTAGTGCACCTGAATTCAGAATTTGACAGGAACATGCCTCTGGAAAGCTCTTCTGTTTCAATGCCCTTAAGGGCGATCCCAACTCTTGTGCCGGGCCCCGCCTCATCGTAATCCACATCATGTATCTGAATGGATCGGACCTGCACCTTCCTGTTCAATTCAGATACGAAAAGATCATCGTGCTTTTTAACAGTTCCTGATAGGACAAAGCCAAGAACAACGGTTCCAACGCTCTTGACCTTGAAGAAGTGATCGATTACTATGAGCAGGTTTCCATCCGGCCGCTTTATTTCGAAATTATTTATCATATCTGTTATTGTATTCGGGTTTCCATCGAAGTATGTGTATTTTATGCCTGTATCCTTCATGATCCTGTCGATGGTTTTTCTTTTTTCCTCGCCTGCAACTATTATCCCTTCCCTTTTTCCGAATATGTCCAGTGCAAGGACAACCTCGCCAAAATTCCTGTCGATGGTGTTTCCATTGATTATAAAGATATCTGTGGGAAAAATTGAATCAGTGAGCGAAGATAATTTATCAGGATACCTGAAAGGATCAATGAATACAGCTATGCCTTCCTGATCCTTCCTGTTGTAGAACCGGATATCACTTTCAGTTCCTTTCTTTGAAATTTCCCTGAGGATGTCATCAACCCCGTATGCAAATACATTAATATTTCTCACATTCCTTTAATGTTAATCGTATAATTTAACTTTTTTAGGCGCAGCTCCTCTTTAAAAGATTATTTTAAAGAGACCGAATGATTTCTGGCGGAAAATATGTGCCCAGCATCATTTATAGTCCTGCGTTCACCCGATTCGGGAATCTGCAACAGCTATCCGAAAAGTATCGCTTGATTGTGTGCAAAATGGAAACTATTCAATATTCCTTTCCGTTATTCAGCGATCATCATTACTTTTCGAATAGCGCAATTCCAATAAACCAAAAGTTATAATGCTGTTTCATCCGGGATTTTAATCGCTAAAATTCGATTAAGGACCGGTAACGAGATCGATCAAAACATCGTGCCGGCATCACTGGTTATTAAAATACGTCACGTAATTGAATGGAAATAAGTTTAAGATACGTTACTATAACAGTATGAATAAAATGAGGAGAAACATCGGATCTGAGGAGAAAAAGGTCGTAATATCACTCGGCGGTTCAATAGTTTCAAAAAACAGCCTTAATGTTGATTATCTTGAAAAATTTGCCAGAGTTTTATCCGAATCTGGTGTTGAAAAAGCCGGCATCATCGTTGGCGGGGGCCAGCTCGCGAGAACATACATCTCACTTCTCAGGGAAAAGGGTGTAAATGAAAATATTCTTGATGAAATAGGGATCCATGCAACAAGAATAAATGCGCTATCCTTGATCCCGTTCTTTGAAGACGTAAACAGGCGGATTCCGGAGACCGTGAACGAGGCAGCTGATCTTCTCGACTCCCACCGTTTTGTTGTAATGGGCGGCACAGAGCCCGGGCATACAACCGATACCGTTGCGGCCCTCCTTTCGGAAAGGACAGGATCAGGTATTCTCATAAATGCAACCTCAGTGGATGGTGTTTATACGGATGATCCAAAGAAGAACCCCGATGCCAGGAAGATCAAGAAAATAGGGTACGCAGAGGCAATAACCCTTTCAAGCGCAAATTCAAGGGGAGCCGGCCCTAATGTCTTCATGGATATAACGTCGCTTACGATAGCGATGCGATCAAGGATACGGATATACGTTATAGACGGAAGCGATCTGGATGAGCTCAAGAATGTGATTGGAGGATCGGAAACTTCCGGAACAGTAATAGGTGATTGAGATGAAGGATGCATATGTTATTACTGTGGGGAACGAGATACTCAAGGGGAGAACGGTAAATACGAATGCTGCTTTCATTGGAAACTTTCTTACCTTTTCTGGATACCGCGTCAGGAGGGGCATAACGGTAATGGATGATATCGATGAAATCGTTTGGGCGTTTACAACTGCAATGGAAAATGCGTCCCTTGTTGTGTCTTCCGGCGGCCTGGGCCCAACATTTGATGACATGACCCTTGACGGCTTTGCAAGGGCAAGCGGGCAGGCACTCCGGATAAATGATGCCGCGCTTTCCATGATAAAGGAAAAGTATAAGCAGATCGAACTGACGGAGGAAAGGATCAAGATGGCAAGGATACCGGATAGATCGGAACCTGTTCCGAATCCTGTGGGAACAGCGCCCGGCGTATACTATGATAATGGTTCCGTAACCGTAATAATTCTTCCCGGCGTTCCATCGGAGATGCAGGCTATAATGGAATCGCTTAAAGATCGAATAAGGCAAAAGGATGTCCATTACTCTGACGAATCTGTTATAGTGAAAGGAATAATGGAGAGCGAATTTGCACCGGTTGTTTCAATGCTGATGAAAAAATATCCAAACGTGTATATAAAGAGCCACCCGAGGAACATTGAGGTCAGGAATCCGGAGCTTGAAATCGAGGTGTCATCGTACGGGAAGAGTGAAGATGAAGCAAAGAAAAATACGGAACGTGTGATCCGCGATGTACTTGATCAAGCGGCTGCAATGGGAAAAAATAAAAAGTAAAATATATCGGAGCGGCGTTAAGTTATAGGAATGAAAATTTACAGGGAGATCTATTTTTATCTGGGAATCTCGGTTCTTGCCTTCGGGCTTGTACTGATCGCTATAACAGGGTATGGTGTACCGGTGCTGT
This sequence comes from Thermoplasmataceae archaeon, assembly GCA_031961165.1. Lineage (GTDB taxonomy): Archaea > Thermoplasmatota > Thermoplasmata > Thermoplasmatales > Thermoplasmataceae > JAVRLS01. Next base: position 9,718 of record JAVRLU010000035.1, on the reverse strand, counting down.
TCCTGTATTACCCTTTTCCTGTATTTGTATATTTCATCTTAAAATACAACGTATCCGAGTATGTTGTAGCTGCGGCAATGGTTCTCTGGATACTGCAGATACAGATATACCGTGAAAAAGAATCAAGGCATCCAGATCCTGTATTGAAGACGGACGATGAAAAGGGAGAGATCGGGGTGAAAACCGATGAGTTGAGGCCATCGTTCACAGAGGTTAAAAGCTGGCCCAGCCAGTATGAATATGCACGCGCCTTCCAGAACGCCTCATTTGCACTGAACACGATACTGAAGGGCAGCAAAATAATCAGGAATCCAAATGTAAAGATGCCTGGCAATTATGTGTATTCTTCAGGTAACTACGGCCTAATATTCAAGCTTGATATAGATGGCAAATACTATGCTCTCAAATGCTTTACAAAGGGGAGCGACCTGCACAGGAAGTACTATGAGATAAGCAATTACATATCAAAAAAGAAGCCAGGCTGCCTGGCCTCGTTTGAATACATCGATAATGCAGTAAGGACAATGAAGGACCCGGAAAAGTACTATCCGGCACTGAAGATGGAATGGATCGAAGGAGATACGCTTTATGAATACGTCCGGAAGAATATCGAGGATCAGCGGGCACTCAGGGACATAGCTGGAAAATTCATGAGGAGCGTGATCGAATTGCAAAGGGCCGGAATCGCGCATGGCGATCTTTCAAATGACAATATACTTGTCAGCGGGGGAAAGGTATATTTTGTGGACTATGACGGTATGTACGTGCCTGCGTTCAGGGGGATGAAGGCTAGCGAGAACGGCCACGAAAATTACCAGCATCCGAACCGTACAATTAACAACTTCTCTGAAAGGCTCGACAATTTTTCAGCGCTTGTGATATATGCCAGTATATATGCCCTTTCTGTTGATCCGGGATTGTGGAAGTTCAACGGTGACGATCCTGATGCCCTTATCTTCAGGAAGAAGGATTTCCTTGATGTAAAAAATTCCGAAGTATTCAGGGATCTATCAAATAAGAAAGGAAAGACTCAGAAGATCGTATCTGCGATAAAGAAAGCCCTTGCGGAAGGCCCTGAACCACAGATAGACCTGGCTAGGATAACTGGCCTGAAGTGATAACCGCATAGGTTACATCATCATTCTTCATTTCTTTTTTAGCTATGAGGCCCTGTATAAAGCGTGTTTCCTCAGCCTGATCTGAAAGCATATTTTCCCATGGACTACGGTCTATATTTTTCATGAACCAGTGGGAGTAGGAATCCGTGGCCATGATAAGCATATCACCCTCATCGATCTCACCCTCAACGTAGTATACCCATTTTGGAATCTTAATCTCCCCGGAGAAAGGGTTCCCGCTCCATATGAGTATTGGCGTATTTCCGAATTCCTTTTGATCACGGATAGGGAACGATGTTACTTCCCCTTCGTTTATATGGAAAAGGCAGGTATCACCGACACCTATGGCCCTGTAATGGTTATCGCCTGAAAATGAAAGTCCGAGAAAGGTTGAGTAAGATCCCCGCATAACCTTGTTTCTGACGAACCACTTCATGCCATCCCATCTTATGCCGCTAAGCCACTGCTTCCTTGCAATCTCTATTACCGGTATCAGGCTCGATCCGGAATAATGGGAAACGTACGCGGAAGTCAGAGATCTTGCCCATAGGCCTGAATAAGCAGATTCCGATGCACCATCAGCCATCGCAAACCTGCCGCTGGCAATATCATAAGAAAATGAATCCTCGTATTCATCCGGCTTATTACCGATTTTCTGGATATGGAATTCGTGCAGGTTGAGATGGAACGGCACACTATTCACTCTATCATGATTCTGCAGAGTTAATGGCTCCCCTTGTGCCGATATCTATGAACTCTATCATCTGCTCAAGCTGGGCATTGAACACGTATGCCCTTGCACCGTCCTTTATATCGGGGAAGGATTCAACTGCATAATCTATGTACCTGGATGGCAGCTCGCTTGACATGTTGAAAAGGAGCTTTGCATAGAGATCGTTTGGCAGCTCACTCTCGTCGGACGGGAAAGAAAGCGGGTTGCCCTTTTCCGTTGAAAGGTGGCAGTTCCATACCATGGGGTTTCCATCGGCCATGAGCGTTTCAATTATCTCCTTCGCTGGCTTTGAAGGATCACCATCCGTTGACTGTCCGTCTGTTATGTTTATAACTATCGGAGGGTAGGAGTTTTCATGTTCATTTTTCCAGTTTTCCACGAGATCCTTTGCCATTTTCATCGCCTTCACCATTGGCGTATCGCTGCTGGCAACTGGTTCAAACCATACCCCGAATTCGAATTCAACTTCGCTGAGGCCGCCCATTCCATCCGGAATCTTCATTGTCCTTTTTTCCGTTCTAAGAGGATTGTCTGCCAATTCTGATATTGGAACGATATCCCTTTCAAGAAGGTATGATGCTTTCCCCTTTTCTCCGCCGTATCCTATCACGCTTATGTAAAAATAATCCCTCACGCCATCGTTTTTTGTTGACCGCAATATTAATTCCCCTATCTGCCTGTTTATTGCATCTGCAGCTTCCTTGGCCTTTGATTCAGTGCCCCCGCCGATCTTTCTCACCATAGACCTGGACTGATCTATGAGGAAAATGATAAGAGCCGGGTTTCTCCTGCTTATCTCCGCGTCATACATACAGTATTTATATAGTTTCAGTTAATAAAATTTTCTATACTGTAAATGCTAAAAATATCTTTTATGCATCCATGTCGGACAAAAGAGCGAATGGAATTGAAGCAGGCTCTTCATAAAGTATTATTATCGTATCCTTCAGGTCTGACATAAACATCGATACCGGCGTTCTAATATTATGTCCAGGATTGAATGAAATCTATAGCATCATTTTCATATATTTGCAAATTGTCGATAGTATCAAAATCTAAATAATTGCTAAAATATAATGAGATTATCATATTAAGATTTAATTAAAAAGCGAATTTTGAAAATATATTTATATGATAAAAAGAATAATGTAATAGGCGGATTAAAATCAAATCCGAAACGGTTGGTTTGATTCTGCTGCTGGTCTCTTCAGGTTTAAATGGATACGATTGGTACATGTTTCCGGTTGTATTGAACCCGATTCCCGGATTATAGTGATCAACGGGTATCCGTTCTGAAAGGACAGATAATTTTTCCATGGAGTAATAAAAATGATGAGAAGAAGAAATAGACTGCAGAGAAATGCTGTTGGCCTGGTGCATGGTATTTTCCAGTCGATGGGGCAGGTAGCCCCGGCTGCGGATATAGCACTGCTTCTGGTTGCATCATTTTCAATAGCTGGCGCCGACACGATACTCTCGGTCATCTTTGGATGGCTGATATATGCACTCTGGATGGTTACACCATACCAGTTCAGCAAGTACAAGTCGAATGCAGGGAGTTATTATGCATATGCATCATCGGCCACGGCAGGCGGAAAGCTTGGGCCCGTAACCGCCTTCAGCTTCATGTATTACGATATAACCGGTGCGGCATTCGGGATACTCGGGCTATCGAGTTTCATATTCTTGATTTCCCCAGTTATATCGTCAATACCGTACATATGGATCGCATTTGCGGGTGCGTTCACGGCTTACATCGTATTAATAACGTACTTCGGCATCAAGCCATCGCTCAGGTACAACGCCGTGGCCGGCCTTTCCGAGGTGCTGTTCCTGCTCATAGCCGCCATAATAATCATAATACGTGTGGGGCCGGGGAATTCCCTTATACCATTTACGATTTCAAAGCAGGCGGGCGTCGGTTTTTCAGCCATAATGTTCGGGGCGGTATTCTCAATACTTGACTTCACAGGGAGCGGTATCGTAACGACGGTATCGGAAGAGATAACGGAACCGAAGAAGAACATTGGAAAATCGATAGTTTACGCCATGATTCTGACTGCAGTGGCCATAATACCCGCAACGTACGCACTGACTGTGGGTTGGGGTGTGAGCAGGATAGCATCATTTGCTACGACAAACGATGCAGGCCTGATAGTCTTCGGGAAGTATCTCGGCCCCATCGGGCTGATCCTGCTGATAATCTTCACTGTGAACAGTTACCTTACGAATGGTGTATCAAAAGCGACGGCTGTAAGCAGGTGGTGGTATTCCGCGGCACGTGACAGGGTCGTCTTTCCAAGGCAGATAGCTAGAATCCATCCCAAATACAGGACACCATATGTTGCCATATTTGCATGGGCGATAGGATCATTCATACTTGACGTGATCATGGGTATACTCTACGGGCCAGAGGACGCGGCATTCATACTTGAGGCGGGGACAGGAATCTCGATCATAATCGTGCACATGATAGCGAATACATCGCTCACACTGTACACACGGAGAATCGGGGACTTCAAATTCTTTAAACATGGAGTCGCACCCGTAACGGCGACGGTAATTGCCCTGATAGTGATATACTTCTCGATGGACAGCGTGATTTCAACATGGCTCGCAAAGCCGGATCCGATAAATGACGCGTATTTCGCGTCCTTTATTGTAACGATGCTGTGGATAATCGTTGGCGGTTTCCTCGTTACGAGGTTTTATTCGAAAAACAGGCCTAAAACCCTTGAAAACGCCGGTGAGTTCGATGTGGAAGGCAACAGCCCAGAATATGTAAAATAACCATAAAATACAATATTTTTCGATGCTGGATATTCACAATGATAAATTTAAATTTTATTATGTTTATATATCCAGTTAGCAAAAAAAGGGTTTTTCTTTAAAACTTCTGTAATACTAATAAAATAAAGAATAAATACTTTATTCGCATGAATATATTATGAAGATACTTCTTATCAAGCCTTTGAATCCAACGGGCAGCGGTTACACGACGAAATTCGGTTTTCTTCCAACCCCGCTCGGGTTGATGGATCTCGCCGCCGAGGCCCGGATCGCCGGCAACCATGAAGTCAGGATTATTGACATGGAGGCCGATAACCTGAATGAGGATCAGATACTCCAAACCATATTCCAGTGGAAGCCTGACATTATCGGTATGACTCTTCATGCGACTGCGGCACATGCCTTTTCACAGGTTCTTGCACTTGACATTAAGCGCAGGTACAGGCCGCTGATTGTGGCAGGAGGCCACCAGGCAACCTTTGTTCCGGAACAGCTGCTTGAGAACGGTTTCGACGTGATCGTTCTCGGAGAGGGGGATGAAACGTTCAGGGACATCATTGAAGCCTACGAAGCCGGAAATACATTTGAAAATATACCTGGAATAGTGTTCAGGAATGGCAACACGAACATCAGGACAAAACCGAGGAATCTAATCGAGGACCTTGACAGGCTCCCGCTTCCTGCATTCGATCTCGTTGACAGGACGCGCTACACCTTTAAGATATTCGGCAACGATAGCGTTGCAACTATCGAAACGTCCAGGGGATGCCCCTATGCCTGTGATTTCTGCTCCGTTACACCTACGTGGGGAAACAAGTGGAGAAACAAGTCAAATGACAGGATCATGGAGGAGCTTCGAATGGTGAAGAAGTACGGGTATAAGTGGGTTTTCTTTACCGATGACATATTTATCGTATACCCGAACATAAAGCAGAGGTCTGAACTTTTCGACAGGATGATTGAGGAAGACCTTGATCTAAAATTCATAACACAGATAAGGGCCGATGTTACTGCAAAGAATCCTGATATAATAGAGAAGGCCGCAAAGGCCGGGATGACAATATCCTTTATAGGTATCGAATCGGGAAGCGAGGAAACGCTTAAGAAGATGCATAAGGGAATAATGACAGATTCGTCCATCAACGCAGTAAAGGTTCTGGAAAAGAATAATATCGTTACATTGGGTGGCATGATGCTAGGCGCACCTTATGAATCGCTCAGGGACATGCTGAAGACGATAAAATTCTCAAAGATACTTGCAAGGGCAGGGATAGACGCAATACAGCTCAGCACGTATACTCCGCTTCCGGGAACAAGGATATTCCTTAATGCCCTGAAAAACAGGCAGATATTTACATTCGACTGGTCAAGGTACGATGTTCTCACTCCAGTGATGAAAACAAAGGTGAATCCGGCGATCATGCAGATCGTATCAGCGTACGGATACTATTCATTCTACATATACAAGTGGCTTGCGGATAAGCTCAGGAACGTGAGGGCCGTTGGTTACAAGAATGACATCTTGACAAATGCTGAAAGATTCATCATGAAAATGATGCCGTCGTATATAGCCGATATACTGAAGCTCCCGGAACAGATCATAAGGACCGCTTCGCTTTACAGGGCAGGAATGAGGAATAAGAACTATCCGGGCGATGACTTCGTAAACAAGCTCATACGCGATTCGGACAGCATAATTTATAATGAAACCACGCTTAAGAATCCATACTATAAGATTAAGACTTAATTCTAAATTAAAATTATTTTTAAATAACTTTTTATATTCACTGCGAATCTTGTGTGACAGCAATGATAAAACTATATGCACAGGCAAAGCTTCCGACAAAGTTCGGGCTTTTCGAAATATATACGTTCATAAACGATGATGAAAAGGACCACGCCGTTCTTGTAAGGGGAAACGTCAGGGGCAGGGAAAATGTTCCTGTCCGCATACATTCGGAATGCCTTACTGGTGATGTCTTCGGTTCCCTGAGGTGTGACTGCCGTGACCAGCTTCTTCAGTCTCTCGCCTACCTGGGGAGGCAGGACTACGGAATGCTGATATACCTGAGGCAGGAGGGGCGCGGAATAGGGCTTCTCAACAAGATAAAGGCATACAGCCTCCAGGACCAGGGGGTTGATACCGTTGATGCAAACCTCAAGCTGGGGCTTCCGGTGGATGCGAGGGACTATTCTTTTGCTTACGATGTAATACAGTACTTTGATATAAAATCGATAATGCTGATGACCAACAATCCTGAGAAGATAAAATTCCTCATCGAAAAGGGAATCAATGTCAAAGGGAGAATACCGATATTCAGCGATCCAACGCCGTACGATAAATTCTATCTTGAAACAAAAAAGAACAGGCTTGGCCATGAAATAGAAAATATCTGATATTAAAATGAAGTATTACCGTAAAACACGGTTTTTTATAATCCGATCCGCCTCATGTTTTCCCATTTCAAAGGTCTTCCTGTTTTTGTCGCTTATCATCGAATCATAGATCGATTTTTCATTCAGCATATCCAGTATGCCGTATCCTGACATGAATCCTATTATTGCGGCATTCACCCCTATCGGGTTACCTGTCTCTTCAGCTATCCTTTTTCCGTCAACTGTTACGTATTTTGTATCCCTCATTATATCCATTACCTCATCAAGCGTCTTTGGCATAACATCCGGAAGATCAGGTTTCACTATCTCTGTATTTATTACGAATAACGTATCCTTATTGGCATATTCCCTGTTCCGCACAGCCTCGTTCGCCTCAAGGGCAACGACTACATCGGCATCGCCGGTGGCTATCAGCGGGGAATAAAAATCTCCTATCTTCACGTGGACGTCAACGGCTCCGCCACGCTGTGAAAGCCCGTGGGTTTCAGATACAAGGACCTTTATCCCGTCCTTGTCGCATGCGTTTGCTATCATTTTTCCCATGGTAACGATTCCCTGGCCGCCAACACCTGCAAGAAGTATCTTCAGTCCAGCCATGCTGCATCCCACCCCTCTGGTTTTTCTCCCTCTATTGTTATTGCCTTGAACGGGCACACCTCAACGCATGCACCGCATCCTATGCACGTATCATCTATGAACGCCTTTTTATCTGCTAATGGAAGTATCGAAGGGCATGTGAAATAATCGTAGCATATGGTGCATCCGGTGCATTTATCTTCGTTAACGACCGCGACGGGGAGCTTTCCCTTGACCTTGGGAAGAACTTCAAGTGCGCAGGATCTTTTCGATACAAGGAGTGCAGGCTTTGAGTTTTCCTTTATCCACTGTGCCGCATCCCTCACTATTGAATAGGATTCCTTGAGTTCGAACGGATCATAGGTCTTCGTGTACTCGATTCCCATGGCCTTTGCAACGTTCTCTATATCTATATCGATAGACGGGCTGGGCTGCTGCCCTGTCATGGCAGTGGAACGGTTGTCGAGGACCATGATCAGGACGGGAAGATTATGATAAACAGCATCCGCAACGCCTTCAAGCCCGCTGTGGAAGAACGTGGAATCACCGATTATCGCGACGGGAACGGTGCCCGTGGCCCTGTAAATGCCATTTGCAAGCCCTATGCTTGATCCCATGTTCGTTGCGCTGTCCTGTACGTTGTACGGAGGCATCATTCCAAGTGTATAGCAACCGATATCACCGGAGAAAAAGCTGTTCTGCATGGAAACCATTGCAAGCCCCTTCTTTAGACCGTAAAACGAGGCCCTGTGCGGGCAGCCGGGGCACATTGCAGGCGGCCTGATGACCGCATCAACCTCCTCTATGGCGGGATTTTTCTTCATCTCTTTGCCGAAGAATTTCTCGAATGCATCCCTTACCTTCTCAAGCGTCATCTCCCCTATCTGCGATATGTAGTCCTTTCCATGAATTTCCCGTACCAGCGATCTGTCGATCATCAGGGATTTTACCTGCATCTCCACTACAGGATCGTTCTCTTCAACGATCAGGACTCTTTTGCATTCGCTAAGCGATCTGATCATCATCTGCTCCGGAATAGGATATGGGGTGGAAAGCTTCAGAACCCTGCATTTTAAATTATTTTCATTGATAACATCCTTAACGTATGCGTATGATATTCCAGAAGCTATGATGAGTTCATCCGATCCCTCGTAACCCTCAAGCGAGTTCAGGTACTCGATGCCTTCCCTTATCTTTGCGAATCTTTCGACCTGTTTGACGCGATCCCTGGTCGCGGTTTCCGGTGCCATGACAAATCTCTTCGGATCCTTGATCAATGTATGCGAGATAACCGTCTTCGAGGTTATATACGAGACCTGTGATCTGACGTGTCCTATTCTCGTTGTTGACCTGAAAATAAAAGGATGCCCGAACTTTTCACTCAGCTTAAATGCCTCAATCATGAGATCATGTGCACTCTGCGGATCGTATGGCTCGATGACCGGTATCATTGCATGCATTCCGTAATAGCGGTTATCCTGTTCGTTCTGTGAGGACCACATTGAGGGGTCATCGGCGGATACGATGACAAGAGCACCGTTCACGCCCGTATATGAGGACGAAAAAAGAGGATCAGCAGCGACGTTCACGCCTACATGCTTCATTGTTGCCATTGCCTTTGCCCCCATCATAGCAGATCCGTATGCGGTTTCAAAGGCAACCTTCTCGTTTATGCTCCATTCGACATAGGCCCCGGATTTTATCTTCATCAGTGTTTCAATTATTTCCGTGGAGGGTGTACCGGGATAACCCGCGGCGACTTCCATGCCCGCCTCAACTGCACCATAGGCAATTGCCTCATTTCCGAGCATTACCTTCTTTCCCCTGGATAAAAGCATAATTATCGTTATGAATAGCGAAGCGTAAGATATGTATTTTCTGTTTCAGCTGCGGGTACAGCGCAATGATATGACAGTGCACGATCATATAAACGATAAAGCAATGCAAGCCCGAATATATAACGGAAAAGGAACATGAAAAATGTTATTCGATTTAATGCGAAATCCGTATTGAATGTAAAAATACAGGAAAGCGAGATCGCCAATTCCTATTTGAAATTCTCCTAGTTCCGCCCGCAATAGAAGAATCAATAAGCATTTCCGGT
>JAVRLU010000034.1:0-14436 GCA_031961165.1 Thermoplasmataceae archaeon | reverse complement strand
ATTAAGTTGGGATTCCTATCTAAGAATAAGGTTTATCTTAAATTCTTAGAAGAGAGGGGTGACGAATTCTATGATGCTTTTAACTAATTTTTCGCTTAAGCATAACCAGTCGCACTTGTTTGAAATGTGAATATAATAACAAAATTGTTTTTTAGTTTGCGCGAATATAGTCATGTAATAAGCATATAAACTCCTTTACCGTTTTACAAGTTTCATTTTCAATTAAAGTCTGTAACCTACGATGGCTATCTGGAATACATCAGTTAAACTGCTAAATACATGACAATGCTGGATTCCGACGCATTTCTCGATATACTGGCGCCTCCGGTACATACTATATAATTGGGCCAAGGTAATTCTTCCCAGGAACTTTATTGAAAGACAACGGATCTGAAGATAGGTTAAAGTTTGAGATAACGATATATACAATAATAATATATAGAAAAAACACTGTAGAGGTTGTAAGTTATGGCACAATCAGTTAAAACCATGGTGGAAGGTGGCAAAGCCACTACTGGACCACCTATAGGACCTGCACTGGGTCCACTTGGACTTAACGTGGCACAGGTAGTGAAGGACATAAATGAGAAGACAAAAGAGTTTCAGGGTATGCAGGTACCCGTTACCATTACTGTAGTTAATCCTGAAACAAAGAAATACGAGATTACAGTTGGTATTCCTCCTACGTCTGCTCTTCTGAAAAAGAAGCTTGGCATTGAAAAAGGAGCCGCTAAGAGAAAGGAATCCGTTGCAGGTAACGCAACAATGGATCAGATAGTCGATGTAGCGAAGACTAAAATGGGATCAATGCTTTCGAATAGTGTGAGGGAGGCTGTGCTTGAAGTTCTTGGAACATGCGTTTCACTTGGAATAAATGTTGATGGTAAAGATCCTAAGGAAGTTCAGAATCTTATCAGGAAAGGAGAGATAAAATTCTAAAATTTTAGTGGTGATTCCAGTGGAAGTTAATGATATTAATGAGGCTGTTGAATTCATAAAGAAAAATTCTCCAGAAAGAAAATTTGAGGAAAGCGTTGAAATAGCCATAAATCTCAAAGACGTTGATATGACAAACCCTAAGAACAGGATCAATGAGGAAATACTTCTTCCTAATGGAAGAGGGAAAGATCTTAAGGTTGCCATATTCGGATCCAATGAAATGAATGTTAAGGCCAAGGGAAATGCTGATTATATCTTTGGCCCGGAGGATATTTCAAAATTTGCAGATGACAAAAAGGCTTTTAAGAAAATTGTTAATGATGTTGATTTCTTCGTCTCAGAGGCGCCTCTTATGACCAATATAGGAAAGAGTCTTGGGCAGGTTCTGGGACCGAGGGGAAAAATGCCAAGGCCTGTTCCGCCAGGGCAGGATCCCTCTCCACTTATAAAAAACCTGAAAAATACGGTGAAGGTAAGAAGCAGGAACTCCATTACAATGCACGTGGCAGTAGGTACGAGATCGATGGATGCGAAAAAACTCAGTGAGAATATTCTTGCAGTTCTTAACAGGGTAACCGGCAAACTCGAGCGTGGAAGTTCAAGCATCAAGAGCGTTTATGTAAAAACGACAATGGGTAAATCTGCAGAAATCAAGGAAGGTGTTAAGAAATGACCAGGGTAAACAAGCAGAAAACACAGATTGTTAATGATTTAACAGAGAAGATCCAGGGTTCACGTGTTACTGCCGTAGTAAATATCAAGGGTATAAGAGCAAAACAAATGCAGGATATTAGAAGAAAGACGAAGGGGGATATTAACATAAAAGTAACCAGAAGAAAATTATTTTTCAAAAGCGTAGAAAAGACCGGAAATGAAAAACTCAATCCACTGATAGAAACTTCTAAGGGACAGATCGCTGTAATAACATCAAATTCAAGCCCAACAGAAGTTTATAAAGCCATTGCCGGGACTATGCAAAAAAGTGCCCCTAGAGGTGGAGAAATTGCTCCGGAAGACATCATCGTTGAGCCCTCAGTTACTTCATTTCCACCTGGCCCGATGATGACTGAATTTCAAAAGATAGGACTGACAACAGGAGTGGAAAAAGGAAAAATAGCTATTAAAAAGGAGGCCGTCCTCGTAAAGAAAGGAGAGGTTATATCAAAAGATAAAGCGAAAATAATCTCTGTACTGGACATAAAACCGATAGATGTAGGACTTCAGCTTCTCACCCTTTATAGTGATGGGATAATATTCACACCAGACGTACTTTCAATGACAGCGGAAAAAATTTCACAGGATCTTGCGGCTGCTTATACTTATGCAAAGGCTATGGCCAAATCCGCGGGCTATTTCACACCGGAAACTATTGAAGAGTTCATTTCAGGCGCAAAAATCAATGCAGACGCAGTAGCTGTAGCTGCTACCTTCATAACGGAAGAAAATGCAAAGACATTTCTTGCAAAGGCGAACATTAATGCGATAGTTTTAAACAATGAATTGAATAAAGGTAGAGAGACGGAATCCGAAAACCAGAAAGAGGATTCGCCAGTTGATTAGAAGATTTAAGAGGGACAATGATCCCTTATTTGAATAAGGAGGTAATGAAAGATGGAATATGTATATGGTGCGCTTCTGCTGCATTCAGCAGGAAACGAAATAGATGAAGAGAAACTCAAGAAAGTGCTTGAAGGAGCTGGAGTTAAGGTTGATGAGGCAAGACTTAAAACTCTCGTTGCTGGACTGAAAGATGTCAATATAGACGACGTCCTTAAAAATGCAACCGTAGCTCAGGTAGCCCCCGCTGCAGCTCCTGCAAAAGAGGAAAAGAAAGAGGAGCCAAAGAAGAAGGAAGAGAAGAAGAAAGAGGAAAATAAGGAACAGGAAGAAGAAGAGGCCATGTCAGGACTGAGCTCACTGTTCGGATGAGTCTACATGGATTTCTATGATCTTTTCTGGGGTCTACTGAAATACGTGATCCCTGTAATTTTATTTATTATAAGCGTTTTATTAAACAATATGATACTCCTTGTTATATCGCTTCTGTGGATAATGTCATCGATTTTCGTAGCGTTTATTGTCATGAACAATAATAAAACTGCGGTTTTTTAAGAAAAATAATTTTATTATTCGGCTATCAGGCCAAGATCCTTCATTTTTTTAAGAACCTCAGCGGCGTGTTCCTTCGGCGTGACCTTCTGGTATACATACGCTATCCTGCCCTGGCCGTCTATTATATACGTTACGCGTTTTGCCGTTGCAAGTCCGAGAACATGGTATTTTCTGCAGATTTCCTTTGACTGGTCAGAGGCCAGCGTAAAGTTCAGACCGTACTTTTCAGAAAATTTCTTGTGAGAATCCGGGGAATCTACGCTTACACCTATAACTTTAATGCCCCTTTTATCAAATTCAGAGAAATTATCCCTGAAATTGCAGGCTTCTGTGGTGCATCCTGGCGTATTATCCTTCGGATAGAAGTATAAAACAACCGGAGTTCCCTTATACTGGCTCAGTGTTATTCTTGATCCTGACTGATCTATCGTTTCAAAATCAGGCGCAGTATCGCCTATATTTAAAAGTTCCATAAAGTAATATCAGTTATAAATTAATAAATATTTTGTTTTTAATACCTTGATTTTACAGAAATGGCAAATGTTTTAATGTTTGTAAAAAAATGGAAACGATCGGTATAAATACCGGTTAACTGAGATTTGCTGTGCGTTCCGTTCGGACTTTTACGCCTATGGTTTCATCCATTCGATATTCCTGGCAGGGTATCATCCGATCATTCACCAGTCCTTAAAGAAATGGGGCCATAAGCAGGGGAAACATTACCGTGGCGTCTCCGTATACGTTGACAAACCGCGCGTCAGGCCTTACCTTCTTCCATGAAATTGCCTCCTCCAGTTTTGCACCGGATAATGATCCGTCATATTCCTGGGCGGTAGTCATGTATATAGCGTAATCCAGGCCATCCCTGAACTGATTCCACCATATTGTGTGGTGCTTTGATATCCCGCCGCCGATCATTATTGCCCCTGTCTTTTTGGCATCGAATATTATATCGGAAATCCTGTGTTCATCTTCCAGGAGGTTTATCTTGAAATCATGATGCTCTTCGTAAAAGGTCCACAGCTGGGATCCGAATGATCCATCAGTTATGCCTGGAACAAAGACAGGTATATCGTTTTTTGCTGCATTGTAAAGTATTGAGCTTTCATTTTTTATGCTGAGGCCAAACCGTTTAATAAGATCGACTAGAGGCCATTCCTTTTTTTCAGAGTACAGATTTTCAAGCACAGGGATGACTTTTTCCTCTATTATGACTCCGTAACTTTCATCCGGCACAAGGACGTTACCGAGCCTGTTTATACCGATATCCCTCAGTTCTATGTCACTGTAATTGAATGAACCGCAGTAATAATCTTTGTAAGATCTTGCTATGTCATGGTCGAGAGTCCCGGAAGTTGTTATTATCACATCAACCAGTTTTCTCTTTACTACTTCATTTATAACACCGCGCAGCCCTGTGGAGATTATATCCGCAGGAAACGAAAGAAATGTTGTATTTTCCTCTGAAAACATATCCTTTATTATACTGTACGATTCATAAAGTTTAGCCGCTGTAAATCCGCCTATTTTTCCAAACTGTTCCATGAGATCCATTAAAGTTGAATTAGATGCAACTTTCAGATCTTTAACAGGTTCCTTGAGAAGCTGTTCCCTATCCATATAACGTTATCGTTTCCTTCGTAATATCTCTATTGCTTATAACATTGAACGAATGGTTTTCCGTCCTGTTGGTGTTGCCTGATCGTACATTTTTACGTTAAATTCCTTGGATATAACCGGTAAACCGCTCTCTAAGATAAAGTGGAAAGATCGTACCTCAATCAGCAAGAAAAATTATATAGATACCTGAAATATTTGCCTATGAGATTAATAGAAAATTGGTTCTCAGAAAGGTACTCGGATAACCTGCAATTATCGTTCAGGGTAAAAGATCAGCTGCTATCAATAAAGACGGATTACCAGAGGATTGATCTGTTCGATACATATGATTTTGGGAAACTTCTGGCTATAGACGGTACAGTTCAGCTGACTGAGAGGGATGAATACATCTATCATGAGCTAATAACGATGGTACCGTATTATCTCTCTGAAAAAATACCGGAAAAGGCCCTCATAATAGGGGGGGGAGATGGGGGCGCTGCAAGGAGGCTTCTTGATCTCGGGCTGAAAAATATAGTCAACGTTGAGATAGACGGCCAGGTCGTGGAAGTATCAAAGAAGTATTTTCCGGAGCTGTCATCATCGTTTTCGGACAGCCGGGTTAAATTGGTTATAGATGACGGGATAAAATATATGAAAAAAACGGAAGAAAAATATGATCTTGTCATAATAGATTCAACGGATCCTGAGGGCCCCGCAGAGGGTTTATTTTCTGTCGATTTTTACAGGAATGTCAAATCCGTAATGAACGATCATTCCATTGTCGTTACCCAGTCCGGATCTCCATTTTATCAGCCTAAGGCCCTGCAGCTGGCATATCACGGGCTTAAGGAGGTTTTCAAGAATGTGAAGGTATACACCGGCTTTATTCCAACCTATCCAAGCGGTTTCTGGTCGTTTACAGTTGCCTCAGATTCCAAAATGGATCCGGGAAATGTGCTTAAAAATGGCAAATATTTTAATTCAGACGTGCTCCATGGATCGTTCAGCCTCCCGGAATTTGTTAAAAAGGTTATTACTTGACCTTCCATTTTTCCTTTGCAGCTTTTAACTGTATAATATAACTTTTGCCCAATTTTTTTGAAATTGTCTCAAGTTCCTTGAGGTTTTTTACAAAAATACTTTTGCTGCTGCTGTTTATCAGTTCTTCAAATCTTGAAGCGTTTCTTATTACACTAAAAACCATGTAAATAAATGTTAAGGCAAAAATAAGGGAAAGAGCAAAGATCCAGTATATCCAGTATCCGACATTGAATGAAAGCTGGTTTATCAGGCTTTCATGGAATAGTAGCTGATTTGCGGAAATCACAAAGACCACTATGGAAACCGCAAATAGTATCACATATAAAAAAAACTGGTAGTCCCTCAATGATTTTTCCATACTACTGATAAATAAGATGTGTATTTTAAATTTAACATCAGAAATGTTTTAATAGGTTATATGTCCCGTAATATCTTATGTGATAGATTATAGTCTATTGCCTGGAATGCCCTGTAAATCCTTTACCTGGACCGCTTCCGCAAAGATAAAAACCAGTCTTTCCATAGATTCATATAAGCCAGGGCAAAACAAAAGATTTGATATGAAGTTTGCAATATTCGCATGATTGGAATGTCATCGGTAATTTTTGAAACAAGTGCAGGCAATTTTAAAATAGAACTATTTGACAGGGAAATGCCAATAACTACGGATAATTTTAAAAAACTTGCGGCAAAGGGATTCTATAACGGTACCATATTTCACAGAGTCATCAAGGATTTCATGATACAGGGCGGGGATCCAAAGGGTAATGGCACAGGCGGGCCGGGTTACTCCATAAAAGATGAATTCAGCAAGAACAACAGGAACGACCGCGGTACAATAGCGATGGCAAATGCCGGGCCAAATACCGGTGGAAGCCAGTTTTTCATAAACGTAGTGAATAACAATTATCTTGACAGAAAGCACCCGGTTTTCGGGAGGGTAACCGAAGGAATGGAGGTCGTTGATGCCATAAGCAAGGTAAAGACCGACAGAAATGACAAACCGGTTACGCCGGTAATTGTGAAGAGCGTTAAAATTGTCGACTGAAAATATTGCCTTTGAAGTTTTCATGAACTTCAATTTTATTTATATACTATTTACATTACAAACCTTTGAAAATAAAATGTCTTGCGTTGCCAACGGGATTTGTTAAAAATAGCTCTGCAATCATCAAATATTCACGGGAATAGCTTTTTATAAATATTGATGGGTTGCATCACAAATTCTTTAAGCTATTTCATTATTTCTTTTCATGGAAAGCGTTTTAGTCATAGGTGGTGCAGGTTTTATCGGATCGAACCTCGTAGATGTTCTTTTGATCAACAATTATGAAGTTAAGGTTCTCGATAATTTTTCTTCCGGCAGCATGAAGAACCTGGAACATGTTAAAAATAGCATAAGCATAATAAGGGGAGATGTCCTTGACAGGGAACTCCTGAACAGGGAGATAAAAGGCATGGATTATGTTGTTGACCTTGCTGGCCTCGGCGATCTGGCAAAATCAGTATCGAATCCGCTTCCCTATCACGATGTGAATTTAACCGGGCTTATAAATACCCTTTCATACAGCCAGAAAAATGGCGTAAAAAATGTTGTTTATTCTTCGTCCGGTTCTGTATACCTCGATAAGCCGGGAACTGTAACTGAGGACGATCCATTATGCCCTGCATCTCCATACGCAGCTTCGAAACTGAATTCAGAAATATATATGAAGGTATTCAGAAAAACATACGGCATGAAAACGGTTACCCTTCGATTCTTCAATGTCTACGGAATCAGGAGGGAAAACAGTGCATACTGGGGCGCAGTAACACTTTTCATGGCAAGCATGTTCAGGAAGAAACCCATCAACATATATGGAGATGGAAATGATGTCAGGGACTACATTTACGTCAAGGATGTTGCCAGGGCCGTATATTTAGCTATCAAGAACAATGCAAGCGGGGAATATAACATTGGAACAGGGAAGGGGACATCCACGAATGATCTTGCCGAAATGATAGAGAATCTTTTCGATTACAGGACAGAGATTATACACAGCCAGAAAAGGGCAGGGGATACACCGAGCCGGATAGCAAACTCAGAAAAGGCTAAGCGGGATTTCGGCTTTACATATGAATACAGCCTGGATGCCGGGCTCAGGGATCTAAAGGATTATCTAAGCGGGGTATTCAAATAGGATTCCTTAAGAACCTGGCAGAATTGAATATAAAAATCAATTTTTTATTGCCATGTATTCTGTAAGTATCCTGGCCGTCAGGCCCCATATTATCCATCCACGGAACTCAAAGGTCCTGCCCCTGACCGGATCATATTTTTCCTGAAGCTGGTTTATCTCTATCTCCCTGATCTCGGCAACCTCATCGCCCGGTTTCATGCCTTCAACGTTGCTGGTGTGCAGGATGAATGGATGCACCTTTATATTTGCTGAAACTGGCCTTTGAACTGGAAGCTCACGCTCTATATTGTCCATGCCAACGGTTATCGATATCTCTTCCCTTATTTCCCTTAAAACGGCCTCCTCCGGACTCTCTCCTTCCTTTACAAATCCGCCGGGAAAGGCGATATCGCCAGACCATGGATCTCCCTTGCGATCCTTTCTCCTTATAAAAATAATATAGTTTGAATTTTTTATTATGCCGACTGCGGCTTCATCATGTGCCATCTTTATTTCTCTATATCCGGAACGAAGTATAAATCAGTTACGCTCATCCTCTGGTTTCTCCTGAATTTTGCCTTAACAGGCATGCCTATGTACATATCGGAAGTATCCGCGCCGATGAGCCTGCTCATTAGAAGGGAATTGACCCCCTCAAATTCAACCATTATTAGATTGAACGGAGTTTCGTTCAGGAATTCCTCGCCGCTGAAATAGCATGTCGTAAAGGTATGTATCTTCCCCCTTGTAGGAAGCTCGAACCATTCAGTCTCTGACCCACAGAACATGCAATGGGACCTGGGTGTCGCATAAACATAGCCGCATTTCTTGCATTTGCTTCCCATGATCTTCTTCTTTCCCAGTGATCTGAAAAATTCGCTGTCTTCGGCATAACTGTGTATGTAATCGATCTCATAGTGCGATTTTATTATCAGCGGATCTGTTTTGAAAACAACCGTTCCGGTTTCATCCTCAGGAAGTTTTGCATCTGGATTCAGTGTCATTTTACCGCCTCCATTATTGTGGCCGTAACATATGTCCCGGTTCCGGCATGGCTGTGTATGAGCCCCCTCTTTGCGTTGGGAACCTGCAGATAGTCATCGTGGAAGTGCTTCTTTATGGTATGCTGGAGCTGCCAGAACATGAATACGGACTGCATTATTCCGGTGGCACCCACGGGATGCCCTGCAGCTAGAAGTCCCCCTGACGGATTCACAGGTACCTTCCCCCTGAGATCCGATTTCCCCTCTTCCACGAATTTGCCTCCCTCGCCATACCTGCACAGTCCCAGATCCTCATATGTCTGGATTTCTGACGATGTGTACGCATCATGGAGCTCGATAAGGTCAAGATCATTGATCGGATCGGTTATTCCGGCAGCTTCGTATGCTTCCTTGGCAGCCATTCTGCCAGCACGGAAAGAATGGACGCCGGGATACTTAAGATTCCTGTAATCAGATTCTGTTTCATTCGGAAGAAGAGGAACCTTTCCGAACGGGCGGTCGGAGAGACGCATGGTATCCGTGCCCGTGCCTATGGATTTTATCAGGACGGGATGATCCGTTATTTCAAATGCTCTATCCTCGGATGCAAGTATTGCGACCGCTGCACCATCTGACATGGCACAGACGTCCAGCCTTGTGAGCGGATACGACACCATGGGCGAGTTTCGCACATCTTCTACCGTTAGTTTCATCGGGCTCTGCGCATATGGATTGTGCATTGCATTCCCGTGGTTTTTTATTGAAACTTTCGCAAGCTGCTCGACCGTAGTCCCGAATTCATGCATATGCCTGACTGCCATCATTGCATAGTATCCTGTGTAAAAGCCACCTATGGGGTAATCAAAATTTGTATCGCTGGCAAGGGCTATGAACTCATTTCCTTTCCATGTATTAACATGGGACATTGTTTCGAAACCGTAAACCGCACATGTGTCCATTCGTCCGGATGCTATTTCCTCATACCCCGCCTGAAATGCCAGGCCACCTGTAGCACCGCCGCCTTCAATTCTCTTGCTCGGCTTTGGCACGAGCCCGAGATAATCCTGCACCATTATTCCTGCCATCAGCTGCCTCTGGAAATGGTCAGAGAAGTATGATGCCACTGATCCATCTATATCCTTAAGGTCTAGTCCGGCATCATTCATTGCGTAATCAAACGCCTTTTTTACGCGGAGCCGAAAATCCATATCGGGTGCCGATTTTGTAAATTTGGTTACACCACCGGACACCATGTAAACATTCCTGCTCTTATACTTCATAAAATACATAAGATGACTTTCTTTATAAATTTTCTGAAAACACCTATATTTCATTATATATATGTATATTATTTTAAATTCATTTCTTTGAATTTATCCTGTTTATCTCATTCATTATCACCTGGAAAGCCCTTGTGAGATCCTCAACTGAAATTATATAGGTCACATCGGTGTAGAACGATACTATCTGGATCACGTTGATGCCGTTTCCAGCCAGGAGCGATGATATATAAGCAACATAACCCCTTGTGAAAGTTATTGAGTACGGACTCGTTATTATAATCTCTGAGAGCCCCCTGTTGACCTCTATGATTTCATTTTTAGGTATGATTCTCATTATCTTTTCAGCATCATTATCATTTGCAACAAGAACCGCACCCTGAATCCCCTGAATTATACGGAATCTGTTGTAGTTCATCATCATTCTGTCTACTATATTGACAGCGAGCTTCAGATTATCGCTTTTAGGCTTCAGGATTAAAACAGAAATGTTCGTGTATGATTCAATGCTGGATTTTGCAAGTATGATCTCGTATTCATTCTTCTCATACCCGACGTGAATCCTCTTCAATGCCGCCTCTATGGCATCAAAGTTGTCGATGTTCAGTTCCTTCATGATTTCCCTGGACAGGGCCGATAGGTTAATCAACCCTCTTCCCAGGCATTTCATTACCTCAGGATTCCTCCTGATGTACGATTCCACTTCCCTGCTTATTTTCATATTTATGGATATATCTGTCTATTATTAGACATTTGTTCCCAAAAATTCGAAAAGTAGACACAGGTTTTATAAATGCAGAAAAAATTTGCAGCCATGCTCAGGAAAGAACTTGGAGTGGTTGAACTCACAATGGCTTCAGTTACAGGCATGGTTGGATCGGGCTGGCTCTTTTCAGCCTTCTATGCGTCTTCAATAGCAGGGCCTTATTCCATAATATCATGGCTTTTAGGCGCCGTAATAATCGTGACCCTTGCTCTCGTTTATGCTGAATTGGGAAGCAGGATGCCCATGGCGGGTGCAGCCGCCGCCTATCCTTACTATACCAACGGAAATGTGGCGGGAACAATCAACGCATGGTCCCTCTTTCTCGGTTACGCATCAACACCACCGCTTGAGACCATAGCCTCAATAACGTACATGAGTTTCATATTTCCAGGACTCATAAATTCATCCGGTTTTCTCACGACATATGGTGTACTGGCTGCTATTGCCCTTTTATTCGTATTTTTCATCATAAATTCCGCCGGTATAAGAACAGCATCAAAGGTCAACAACTATGTGTCATACCTCAAGATACTGATACCGGTGATAACCAGTTTCTTCTTCATATTCACCATTTTTTCAATCAAGAATTTTGCCTATACGGGCGGCATAAGCTACCAGAATATTTTCACGGCCGTACCGGCTGCAGGCATAGCATTCTCATTCCTTGGATTCAGGCAGGCAGTTGAACTTTCCGGGGAGGCAAAGAACCCGCAGAAAACCGTTCCAAGGGCAATATTCCTGTCCGTTGGAATTGCAACTGTGCTTTACGTTCTTGTGCAGATAGCATTCATAGGATCGTTCCAGTGGAATGGCATGGATCCCGGCAGCTGGGCCTCAATAGCCGAATCGTCATACAGGAACGGGCCGATGCTTGTGCTTGCATCGATGCTCGGCCTTGGAACGCTTGCGGCCGTGCTCCTGTTCGACGGCGTCATATCTCCGCTAGGCACCAGCAACATATACCAGACATCAACTGCACGCGTAAGCTATCAGATAAGCGCTACCGGTTTCCTGCCTGGAAAACTCAGCAGGCTGAACTCAAGAAATGTCCCATTTTATTCGCTTCTCTTCGACTTCATAATTATGGTTCTGTTCGTCCTTCCCTTTCCTTCATGGCAGTCCCTTGTATCGATAAACTCCGGACTCTCAATAATAGCGTATATGAGCGGGCCCGTATCCCTGATCATTTTAAGGAATACATCTGATTCCCGGGAAGGATTCAGGCTTCCATACGCCAGGATCATCGCACCTGTTGCCTTCGCACTGTCCGCCCTTATAATATACTGGTCAGGCTTCCCGGACACCCTTTATATGAGTGTCATAGCTTTCGCAGGATTCCTGCTGTTTATATTCAACAGAAAGGCTATGATACCGGGACTCAAAAGCGGAGTCTGGATCGTTGTAATGCTTGTTGTTATACCTCTTCTGTCTTACATAGGAAGCTATAACCTGGATATAATACGGTATCCGTATGACCTTCTGATGGTGTTTTCTGCGGCAATTGTTGTCTTCTATATCGGTGTATTAACTCCGTCCACATCCAGAACGGAAATTCCAGAACTTGTAACGAATGAAATATAACATTCTTAAAAAATCTTATTTTTATGCAGAAACAAGCGTCATGGCATCTTCTGCCTGTGTTATTTTCTACTGACGATGCAATAATTATTTTTATCAGGGAAGCGGATATATGAATGTATAGACCCGGGTGTTCACTGTTAAGCCTGAAATTCAGGGCATTATGGTTCGTGCAAGCATGATTATTTAAAAGAAGCGACTGTTATGCGTATTATATCTGGCAGGTTGGAATAACGGGATATTTATATAATCGAAATGTCGCAAAGATCAATGATCCGGTATCCCTCCTATAAGGAAAGTTTCAAAGGTGTTTCTGTACCAGTTTTTCAAAATCCGAAATTTCCACTATATCACGAACACCGGCTTCTGATCCATTTATGGAGGCATGTATGAAATTCCAGTCAAATTTTACCGGAAGCACTGATGCTACATACTTGCCGGTTTCCTCAGGATCTGTTTTTATCCTTTCTATTCCAAGATTATAGGTCCTTTCAAAAATTTCCCTGTATTCTGGGGACACGTAAGCTGCACAGCTGCCGGGCATTGCTATTCCATGGCTTTCGAAGATCTCCTCAAAGGATATGCCTTTTCCAGATGAGGATAGGATAACCGCAGAATCTGCAACTCCACGTTTCAGAAGATCCATAGCATCCTTCTGCGTATCGGCATAGATTATACTGGAATTCATTCCTTTCAAATCAAGTACTGCACGCATCATTACATCGTTGGAACTGCCTCGCCTCCAAAGCGCTATGTTTTTTCCTATTCCCGGTGAAATCAAAGAGAGCTTCCTGATAAGCGAGACATTCGGCCTTATTCCACGTTTAACCAGCGAAACGGATGAATCAAGAACTATTCCGGCAGTTCCATCCTTTGAAAATTCTATTTCAAAATTCTCGTCCCCTGCTGCGACCAGCGGAAATGATACCGGCCCCGGGGCTGCTATAACCTTAATTCCTGACATATATAGATATATAATTTATCTATAAGTAATTAATGTATACACAGACCTGACTCATATGCGACGGAAACAGGATCGGAAAAATCCTGAATTCACTGCTTTTTGCCTTCAATTGATGCAACTGTTGAAATGAGATCGCTTATTATTTTTTCAGCAATTATAAGGGATTCAGAATGCGAACAGAGAAATTTCTTTCCATCATCGGTTATATGGTATATGGTCAGCATCTGCCCCCTGTCATTGGAAACGTTTTCAGATGAAACAAGATTCCTTGATTTTAAACCCTTAAGAAGCACGTATATGGAACCAGGCGGCATCTGCCTTCCTATTGCGGCAGAAATTTTTTTTTGAAGCTCGTAACCATGCATTGGGCTCGACAGAAGCTCACGCAGTATAAAGAGCGTGATCAGCCCGTGAACAATTCTTTCGCTGGTTACATCGTAATGCACATTCTTATATACGGATATGGATTAAATAGTTGTCTATAAATCATTTATCTTTAACTATTACAGATCAGAATTTTATCTTGAGTATCCATCCATTTTTGTCTTCCTGAATATCGGCTTCCATCCCCTTTGAAAGGACCTTCTGCCTTGCGGTTGCCGCGGCCTCGGAATCCGGGTAATAAATGTAAACCGCATCTATGCCAAATTCGGGCAGGCGTGAGGAGTTTGAAACAACCTCAGATATTTCCTTCGATTTGCTGTTGAACGTATTCCTGTCCACCATGAATTTTCCCTCGTTTATCCTCCTGTTTCCCTCCTCTATGAACCACTGGTAGCGTATTGTGGCTTCTGCTTTCTTTGCATTGACCTGCCCTGGGAGGGCTGGCATTCCAAACCCGAAGATCACAAGAAGCAGCCCGAGAATGGCAGTTATTGCACCGACTATAATTGAGATCTCCACCACGAAAGCGGCTATTGCCAGTATGATGACCCCTATGACAAGGTCATGAAGCGTTATTTTCATTATATTATCTCTATCAAATGTAACTTTTTTAACTTTCCCATTTTTA
>JAVRLU010000033.1:0-14704 GCA_031961165.1 Thermoplasmataceae archaeon | reverse complement strand
CTAGTAAACGTTAAATCTTTTTTTAATATACCGTAGATATTATGGTAAGCAGAATTAAAGTGGTTAACGATCCCGGGGAGCTGGTATCCATCTTTCACGCTGCGGATACCGATGTCAAACGAAAATTACTTTTAGATTTATCAACTAACTGGATTACACTTCCAGTTATTGAGGAGAGGTATGGAAAGGAGGGTAAAAAATCCCTGCTGTATCTGGACAAAATAAAAATGATAGAGACACAGTGGATAACGGGCGATAATGGACCGGAGAAGGCTTATCATACTTATTATACAAGTGTTCAGATAAATATGATGGGATCCCTTAACGAACTAGCGGATGTCATATATGCCGCAACACTTTCCGATGAAGATCTCCAGAAATATGAAGAAAAAATTAGGGCCATGATGAAGGGTAACGAAGGCGTCTTCATAGGGGACATATCAGAATCATTGAATATATCGCAGACTCTCATAAAGGGAATAGTAAAGAGATCAAGCATTCTTGAGATTAAGGGGTACAAGATAGAACTTGCCAATGGTGTCCAATGATAACGATTCTAAGGATCAATCACCGGCCTTACAGGGACAAAAGGATAACAACTCACGTTGCACTCACTGCAAGGGCCTTCGGCGCAGATTCAATAATAGTAGATGAAAAAGACGATACACTCGCTAACACTGTAAGCAAAGTTGTTGATAAATTCGGAGGAAATTTTGAAATCAGAACCGGCGTGGAATGGCGGAGGGAATTCAGGAATTTTCCTGGCACAAAGGTAAACCTGACCATGTACGGGGTTCCGCTGGAAAAAAAAATAGACGAGATACGTGAATCCAGCAAGGAGATCATGGTCCTTGTCGGATCGGAAAAGGTACCGTTCGAAGCCTATCAGATGGCTGATTACAACATTTCGGTTACGAACCAGCCCATAAGTGAGGTCTCTGCGCTGGCAATTTTTCTGGATCGCTATTTTAAAGGGAAGGAGATGGATCATCCCTTCTCTGGCAAGATAAATGTCTATCCTAACGAAAGGGGGAAAACTGTGAAGGTAATTCCTGATGATGATGGGTGCCTGATGCTGCTGAAAAAGTACGGTGCAGATGAGAGACTCATAAGGCATGTTATGGCTGTGCACGATCTTGCAATCAAGATTGCTGAGCGATGCAGTGCCGATAAAATGCTTGTATCTGCGGGATCTCTCCTCCATGATATAGGAAGGACGAAAACAAATGGAATCAGGCATGCATATGAAGGTTATCTTATACTGCAGAATGAGAATATAGATGACAGAATTGCCCGGATAGTTGCCAAGCACATCGGGGCAGGAATAAGCGAATCTGAAGCAAAAAAGCTCGGCCTTCCGCCCATGGACTATGTACCGGAAACGCTTGAGGAAAAGATAGTGGCACAGGCTGACAACCTCATTTCTGGAAGCACAAAAATCAAATTAAGCGAAGTAATCGAAATATACAGGAAAAAAGGGCTGGAAGAGGCAGCTCAAAATATTGCCAGGCTGCATTCAGAACTTTCTGCCATAGCCGGCATAGACCTGGATGAGCTTTAAATGGCTTTTTATTTCTTTAAGTTCGGTTATATAGGATCCGATTTCACAGGATTTCAGAGGGGGAATGGAAGCAACAGCGTAGAGGATTGCATAGATTCGATATTAACGAAAAATGGCGTGAATTCAAGGATAAAGAGCGCGGCAAGAACCGATCGCGGTGTATCCGCACTCGGGAATGTCTTCATGATCGAAACTGCAAAAAAGCCGGCCGATATTGCAGGCATAATAAACTCATCAAACCACAGCATTTTCATAAGGGGATACGCATATGCAGGCGAGAATAATCCGAATCCAAGGCACTGTACAATGAAAGTTTACAGGTATTTCATATTCGACCGGAAAGCGCGTTGCGATGCGATCATGGATCTAGCGAAGCTTTTCACCGGAACGCATGACTTTACATTTTTTTCAAGAAGGGATGAAAGGAATCCCGTCAGG
Organism: Thermoplasmataceae archaeon; assembly: GCA_031961165.1. Taxonomy (GTDB): domain Archaea; phylum Thermoplasmatota; class Thermoplasmata; order Thermoplasmatales; family Thermoplasmataceae; genus JAVRLS01. Next base: position 12,705 of record JAVRLU010000033.1, on the reverse strand, counting down.
ACGATAGATAAGATAGAATGCGGCATGTATGAAAATTCTCTTTATCTGGACTTCTACGGGAAAAGCTTTGTGTGGAATCAGGTAAGATCAGTTGTGGGTTATATATTAAAAAATGCAGGAAATGCGGATTTCATTGATCCGTTTTCATTGAAGGAGAGATACCCGTATGTATCGGATCCCCATAACCTTGTTCTTATGGACATACTCTACGATGGCATCACATTCATACCGTTTGAAAGGAAAAATAAGAAGCTGAAAAAAATTCTTGAACAGAACCTTATCAGGTCATACATACTTTCAAGTGTAACCGATGGAAACGATAGGTTCATAACAGGCTAGATATATCCCCCGTAATAGGACAAGGAAACCTCCCAGGTATGAATAACGCAGGGGAAATCGGTTATTGAAGCGAATCTGTTATGACCTGATTCAGGTTTTGATGTTAGCCCGGGGATGACATGAATGGTGTTCGGTTCGGATGACTACAGGATCAAAACATCTTCTATAATACTGGCAAGGGCCCTTTATGCCATGAACTGGTTTGATATAGCCCCGGGACTGAAATACATCTCCTCCGATCTGGACATAAATTTTGTGCTTCTGGGCCTTGTAACGACATCATTTTATATAGGGCTTGCAGCTTTTCAGCTCGTAGGCGGTACACTGGCCCACAGGATCGGCAGTGTAAGGACATCCGTAATCGGATTGCTAATACTCGGTAGTTTTGGCATCGTCTCGGGCCTGGCTGGAAACTTTATTGAGCTTGCAATAGCAAGGTTCATGGCTGGAGCCGGATCTGCACTTTTCTTCTCTCCGGCGCTTGGCGTTATATCCGAAATATCACCGGAGGATCGCTATGGATTCCATGTGAGCCTCTATAACGGGGCATTCAGCTTCGGCGCTGGTGTTGGAATATTTGCATTCGGATATGCTGATGTTATCATAGGATGGAGATTCTCGCTTATAATAGGCGGACTGATCCTGCTTGCAGCTACGTTTTTCATGTACCTGATGCTCAGAAATGTGAAAGTTCGGGCAAAGGTATCGTTCAAAAAGATGTTTTCCTTATTCAGGAATAAGTTAATATGGATTCTCCCGGTTGTAACCCTTGGAAGTGCCATCTCGGAAACAATAATGGGCCAGTTTTTTGTCTATTACCTTGAGGAATACCTCAGATATCCTTCCGTTCTTGCAAGTGCAGTGAGTTCCATATATCTTTTCTTCGGCTTGCCTGCAGGTTTTATTTCCGGTTATATGATGAAGAAAACGGGGAGCAGATCGTATGTCTTCGCATATCTGCTTATAATGGGCTTAATATTCTTTGCAGTTCCATTTGAAAAGGAAATATTGCTGATTGCAGTGACGGTATCAATCTTCAGCATTCTGTCGATATACGGATTCTCTTATCTCTATACGATAGCTTCGAAGATAAACAGGGAAACGGTATCTTTTTCTCTGTCTATAGTAAATTTTGTTCAGATGATAATAAGCTCCGCAGTTCCATACATCTACGCTTTTGTACAGGGTATCCGCGGCTTTGAAGGGTCATGGATTGTGATGGGGATAATCTCGACCGCTGTTGCCTTCGGTATCATACCCCTAAAATTCGATGGAAATGCTGGCAATAAAAGAAAGGCGACAGAAAACGGAATCTGATCATCTGTCATTTTTTCCCGGTATAATCTCCTTGCAAAAGCGATGAGGGTCCCTGCTTCACCGATCCGGGGTCCTAATCGGTTTCCAGCCATCCCTTTCGGGTTGCCTATCAGTCTTAAATCCCTGTTCGCCACAGAGTGCTTGCAGATGAATGTTATTATTTTTATCGACCGTTCGCGCTTCATCCACACCGCAAGCTCATTAGCTTTCTTCCTCAAACCGTATGTAATTTTTTAATGTCCCGATTCCGTCCACTGTTACTTCAACTGTATCGCCATGATCGAGATACCTCTTTCCAGAGAAAGCCGCAACTCCAGACGGTGTTCCTGTGGATATCAGATCGCCGGGTTCAAGGGTTATATCGACTGAGATCGATGAAATAAGATCGTCAATGCCAAATATCATATCATCTGTCGTTCCGTTCTGCCTGATTTCCCCGTTCACAACAGTCTTTATATTCATGGGCAATTCTATGGAATCCTTTGTAACAACATATGGCCCTGCCGGAAGTGCAGTATCTGCCCCTTTTCCGTGAACCCAGTCATATCCGTATGGCGGCATTTCCGGAAACTGGTAATCACGTATGCTCACGTCGTTGACAACCGTGTAACCAAAAACGTAATCCATTGCTTCAGATTTTTTAATGTATTTCCCCCTTTTTCCTATTACTATGCCTATTTCCCCTTCATAATCAAGCTTTTCTATGCCACGGGGCTTTATTATAGGGCTTTCCGTTGCGGTCAGGGCATTTCTGAATTTTGTAAAGAAGTATGGCTTTACCGGGTGTTTTGTATCGGATTCCATGGAGTGGGACCTGAAGTTAACAGCAGGGAGGAATATTTTCTCAGGTGAAACGGATGGAAGAAACTTTAATTTTTCCTTATAACCGGTTTTCCTCGGGTTAGAGGGATTATCCCTTATAAGTTCATTTATGTCCGAGTATCCTTCAATTATAAAATATTTCCCGTTGAGATATTCAACAACACATTTTTTACCATCCTCGATTAGAGCCTGTGCAAGTTTCATTTTCTCTTATTGTATATGGGCATATAAACGTATTTTTGATCCGGCTTTCTAGTCATATTTCCCCGCGTATATCATTACTTTAACCGGATGAATCCGATTTTCACCATTAATATTCGAAAACAAAAATGCATGATGCCGTATTCGTATTGTATGGATTCGATTATCAAAATGAATGTGATCAGAATGAACGCCGGATCAAAGGATATCAATAGAATCCCTGATCGTCATGGATAATGGGTGCTATTCCATAGAAGTTTCAGGCTATATCGAGATAACTTTTTACAAAAGCGATCATTTTCGAGGCGATCTGATTTTGAAAAATGATATGTAGTAAATAAGTATCGCATACTGATGGCGTCCAATATAAAAATAACGTTCCTGGGCACCGGCGGATCATGGCCTACTCCCATGCGATCAATGCCAGCAATTGCCCTCCAGATAGATGAAATATTCAATCTTCTTGACTGCGGGGAAGGGACACAGAAGCAGATTATGAAGAGTAAGCTTTCCTTCATGGCGATAGATAACATATTCATAACACACTTCCATGGGGATCATTTTCTCGGCCTTCTCGGGCTTGTACAGAGCATGTCGTTCAATAATAGGGAGAAACCGCTTCATATATATGGACCGGGGGGAGCGATCAATATACTTAAAAATGCACTTAACGTTGGCTTTTTTACGCTCCGGTTTGATGTGTTTGTCCACGAGCTGGAGGCGGATAAGAGGTATGATTTCGGTAAATTCTATCTCCTGACAACAAGGAATGATCATCCCGTTCCGGCACTTTCATATCGTTTCGAGGAAAAGGATCTCGTGAAGATAGACGGGGAAAAAGCCAGGGCCATGGGTATACCATCAAGATTGCTTGAAAAATTAAGGAAGGAGGGTAGTATAAATTACGCAGGCAATACCGTTATGCTTGATCAGGTTTCGAAGGGTATCAAGAGGGGCCGATCTATAATCTATACGGGCGATACACGCCCGATGGAAAAGATGAAGGATTTTGCAAGGAACGCCGATGTCCTCATACACGATACAACAACAGATTCAAGCTTCGAACCCGCCGTGAATGAATTCGGGCATTCATCGTCCAGGCAGGCCGCAGAGATAGCAAGGGATGCGAATGTGAAACGGCTCTATCTTTTCCACTACAGCCCAAGGATAGCCGATAAAAATGTCCTGCTGGAGGATGCAAAGAAGGTTTTTCCGGACTCTTATTTAAGCTATGAAATGCTTGAATTTGATGTCCCCTCCTCGCATGAACTGCTTCCGATCTAGTATCCGAAACAGGGATCCCATCAAACATACCGCCCAGTTCCTTTTTATCCGGGATTTTACAAACGTAAATGCCTGCCGAAAGTCTTGTCTGGGTAATCGATTCCCACGGGTTCATGATCAAACGAAATCATAATTGCTAAGGAATCTTTGCAGTTGCCTTAAATTGATATGAATACTGCCATATCCTGTCGGCACATGGATATGATATTTTTAAGTCCTTATCTTTAGTGCAGGTTTTTTTATTCAGCATTTAACCTCGTTAAAAATATGAAAATATGGTGCCTGAATATTAAAAAAGGCTAAATAACAAAAGGCATTAACATAATCATGTACGGAATGAATGGCAAAATACTGTGGGTTGATCTTTCAAATGAAAAAATGTGGGAAGAAAACATATCAGAAGATATTTATAAAAAGTATCTCGGCGGGGTAGGCCTTGGATCGTACATACTTAACAGGGAAATAAAAAAGAATATAGATGCACTTGGGCCAGACAATATACTTGGCATAGTTACCGGTATATTCAACAGCCACAATGCACCGCTGGGAGGACGCCTTGAGGTTGTGGGAAAATCCCCCATGACCGGCGGATGGGGAGATTCTAACTGCGGGGGAAAGTTCGGACCGGAGCTCAAGAATGCCGGATTTGACGCCATATTCGTGAAGGGTATTTCAAAAAAGCCAGTTTACCTGAAGATAATAGATGGAAAGTACTCACTGGAAGATGCCTCAGAAATATGGGGCAAGGACGCCTATGAAACAGAGGATTACCTGAAGAAGATTGATCCGAAGGGGCAGGCTTTTGTAATAGGTGTCCCCGGCGAGAAGATGATGTACGCCGCTGCCATAATGAATGAATACGGAAGGGCCTCCGGGCGATCCGGACTCGCTGCGGTGATGGGCTCGAAGAAGCTGAAAGGCATATTTGCAAGGGGAACAAAACAGATACCCGTATACGACCAGAAGATGCTGATCGAGACGATAAGGAATATTCAGCTTCAGTTCAAGAACTCCATGAATCTGGTGAATCCCTGGCATATGTTCGGGACAACACAGATAACTGAAAGTTCACACCTCAACGGCGATACCCCGATAAAGAACTGGGCAGGTGTAGGCATCATAGACTTCGGCGAGGAAAATGCAAAAAAGATAAGCGGCGAGGAGATAAGAAAGGATGTGCAGAAATCATATGGCTGCGCCCAGTGCACACTGGCATGCGGTGGCCATGTGAAGAGGAATACAAGGTACGGTGAGGTTGAGGGGCACCGCCTTGAATACGAGGGGACCGGGGCTTTCGGAGGCCTGAACCTTATAGCTGATCTGGACGCGATGTCCATGTCATTTGAAATGTGCAACAGGTACGGTCTCGATATAATCACAACCGGAGCGGTCATAGCCTTTGCGAATGAGTGCTATGAGAAGGGAATACTGACAGAGAAGGATATAGGATTCAAGATAGGATTTGGCAACCCGGATGCAGAAGTAAAACTGACCGAACTTATAGGAAAGGGCGAGGGAATAGGAAGAATCCTTGGAATGGGGCAGAGATACGCTGCGAAGGTTATAGGGCACGGTGCTGAAGAATGCGAGATGGATATCGGCGGCCAGGATCTCCCGATGCATGACCCGCGCCTCATGCCGAGCCTTGGAAACACGTACATATCCGACCCTACGCCTGGGAGGCATACAGCCGGTGGTATAGGATTCAACGAGGGCTTCGGGCTGGTGCTACCGTTCAAGCATGAGAAATCCGGTGTAGAGATACCGAGATACGAGTACCATGGAAAGGCAGAACTGCAGACGCTTGCCGTGGCCGGGCAGGAGATCATAAACTCAACCGGTATGTGCCTGTTTTCAACAAATATCTGGCCGAACAGCTATCCCTACACCGAACTTATAAAGGCCATAATGGGATTTGATGTGACAACAGATGATCTCGTTAACATCGGAAAGAGGATACAGATAATGAGGCATCTGTTCAATGCAAAGCAGGGCCTAAACCAGTATTCGATAAAACCGCCGGGCCGTGTTATGGGTTACCCGCCCCAGAAGGAGGGCCCCAATGCAGGAGTATCGGTCGATTATGAAACGCTGAGAAATGAATACCTTGATTACCTTGGCATCGACAGGAACGGATCACCGAGGAAAAAAGTAATGGAAGATCTCCAGATAGAACCTTATCTGGCATAAAATACTGCAAGTATTTTTTATTTTTTTATTGATTCGCTGGAACTTTTCATCATCAATGTCCGAATACGCGGTAGCAGTGAAAATTGTCATCTGATCTTATCCAGGATGCATTGCTTCCACCTGATAAGATTAAATTTCACTTCATAATATCTACCGGTGACGGATTTTAGGGGCACGGACTATTCCATCAGATACGGATACAGGGAAATTCTATCAGATATAGCGCTTATTTTTCCATTTTTGCTGTCATATATTGCCGCCTATTTCGTGATCCTTGTTCTCTCAGCAATAGCCGCTTCCGAAATTGCGATCCAGCCAGATTATTTTCGTTTTGCCTATTCCATTTCGATAGACATCGTAACTATGATGATTGAAGGATTCGGAGTTCTTTGGCAGGCCCTGTCCATAAAGATGAAGGGCAGGGGAAATTATTTCAGTATAGATGCCTCCTTCAAGGAAGCCAGGAACCTGTTTGAAAAGTATATCATCGTGTTCATAGCAATTGGTTTTGTCTATTTTCTGCTTTCGCTTGTTCCATACACAGAAAATATCCTTGCAGGCATATGGGCGGCTTTCGCATTCTTTTCGCTTATGGCAGCGATCCTCGAAAACAGGAATTTTTTTTCCATGTTGAACCGCAGCGTATACCTCCTGAAGGATATATACCGGAACGAAGAGATAACAGGCATATTCTTCGTACTGGCGATACTTCTGTCAGGTATTCCTGTAATATCCACGATCGCACTCCTTGCCCTTGTATCATTCGGATCAGCGGTTCTCTACATATCAATGCAGGTGCATGGCCTTTAAGTAACGTTTGTATAAAATGATACATACCTGAATTTTTTGCCATTGCTATCATCCCTTCCGTTCAAATTGACATACTTCCTGACAAAAGACGGGTTTCCGAATATAGATTTCAGGCATTCATCGGCAGAATCAAGATTCATGAGGTATTTTCCGGACATTTTCCTCATAAGGCTCCTTAGATCCTCATAATCCTCACGCTTGAAATTGTAATTATACCAGTTCTTTCCCGGGTATGGCGGATCGAAATAGAAAAAGGATCTCACTCCGTCATATTTCCTGACGATTTCCCTGAAATCCATGTTTTCCAGGGTCCATGATCTTATATCGTTTACGCTCTCCTCAAGGATCTTTATGCTTTTGATGAATCTACCGTAAGTGGATTTATCCATCTTTCCATAAGTATCCCCGAGCCCTCCGAAAAGTGTGTTGAATTTCCAGAATGTCCTGGCGGCGTTGTATATCCCTCCTGAAGAACGGGAAATAGTAACCGTTCCTTTTCCAAAACCCATGAACGTTTCCTTCGTTTTCGCTATTTTTCTGAGTTCCGCCGCAAATTCCGTGTAATTGTTCTTTATGGCTTCAAAAATTGAGTAAAGATCCGGATCTATGTCGTTGTATACCTTCGATATAGATTCGATATTCAGAAGTACCGTCCCTGATCCGCCGAACACATCAATGAAGGATTCCGATCCGGATTTCAGGTAAATTTCCCTGATAACCGGTAACGGTCTCGCCTTTGACCCGGGATATCTCATGATTCTCTGCATCTGACAGCACCGTATCCCATTCCCTTATATTTATATATCAACTATAATCTGAATTTCCCTATCACAGACTCGCAACATTAATATCAAAATTGAAAATGCAGGAACAATGATTATATACAATACCCTTACCAGGAGCAGTGAAGAATTTCATGAACTCAGGAAAGGGCGCATCAATTTATTTGTCTGCGGTCCAACCGTTCAGGATCATTTCCATATCGGGCACGCCAGGACGTACATATTCTTTGACGCATTTGCCAAATATCTCAGGGCATGCGGATATTCAGTGTTTTACCTCCAGAATATTACTGATATAGACGATAAGATAATAAACAGGGCAAAGGAGATGGGCATAAAGCCTGATGAGGTTTCGAAGCATTATCTTGATGAATTCTACGAAGATATGAAAAATCTTCATGTCACTGCAGTTAATTACCATGCACGGGCCACGCTGTATATTCCGGAGATAATCTCACAGATCAGCAGAATGATAGAAGGCGGCTACGCTTACGTAGCGGATGATGGCGTTTATTTTGACGTGAAAAAATTCAGGGATTACGGTGAGTTATCGCACCAGAGCCTTGATCAGATCATCGCCGGATACCGTGTCTCAATAAACGAAAATAAGAAGAACCCCGAGGATTTTGTGCTCTGGAAAAAAAGGAAGGAGGGGGAACCTTTCTGGGATTCTCCATGGGGTGAAGGCCGGCCGGGATGGCACATAGAGGACACCGCTATAACTGAGACATACTTCGGACCAGAATATGACATACATGGGGGCGGATCTGATCTAATTTTCCCGCATCATGAGGCTGAGATAGCGCAGATGAGATCCATAAGCGGCAAGAGGTATCTTGCAAGGTACTGGATACATACAGGCATGATTAACGTTAACAGGGAAAAGATGTCAAAATCGCTGAAGAACTATGTAACAATAAGGGAAATACTCAGGGATTACAGGCCGGAAGAACTCCGGTTTGCGCTTTTGAATGCGAATTACAGGACCCAGCTTGAATTTTCTAAGGATCTGCTTGAAGAATCCAGAAAATCACTTGCCACGATAAGAAACACATACATAAAACTCAAGAGGATTAAGAGAAGCTCAGGCGCATTCTCAATTGATGCCAGAAGCTACATTTCCGATTTGAAGAGGATAGTTGACAACGATATCGATTTCCACGGGCTCATTTCGAAACTGTTTGAATTCACAGCGGATATTAACAGGAGAATGAACGATATAAGCACTGAAACCGCATCTTCGCTTTTAGAGGTATACGACTGGGCGAATTCGTTCCTTGACGTAATTCATGAAGAAACGCACAGCGATGATGAAATCATAAAGAACCTGATAAATCTACGGAATGAATACAGGTCCAGAAAAGAATTTGCACTTTCGGATACTATAAGAAAGGTCATGATCGATTCCGGCATTCATGTGGAGGACGGCGACGATGGGACGGTCTGGTGGTATGAATAGCGTTCTCCTGAAAAAAGAACCCGGATATTAAAATGCACTATAGCGCAATATATGGAGGTTATTGAAAATGGAAAAATTTAACATTGCAACTGAAAGCGAGATCAGGGCCGGCCTGGCCTCAGATGTTTACTTTGAAAGGACAATTTCGGCACTTGGAAAGGAATGCAGGGATACCAGGGTATCCATGGAAGCAACGGTTTCCGGCCCCCTTGACACGTGGATAAATTTTACGGGCATGGACGAGGTATTGAATCTTCTTGAAGGGCTTCCTGTGGATGTTTATTCTATTCCTGAAGGGACTATACTGAATCCACGTGATTCCAGGGGCATACCTGTACCGTTCATCAGGATAGACGGGAATTACTGCGATTTCGGAAAATATGAGACTTCTATACTCGGCATGATCTGCCAGTCCTCAGGCATATCGACGAAGGCTTCAAAGGTGAGGATTGCTGCAGGGGATCTCCCGCTTTTTTCATTCGGGATCAGGAGGATGCATCCTGCTATTTCACCTATGATAGACAGGGCCGCTTACATCGGGGGAGCAGACGGCGTATCTGGGATCCTTGGTGCCAGGGCGATCGGAACTGAACCCGTCGGAACTATGCCACATGCCCTTTCCCTCCTGCTGGGGGATGAGAAGGCATGGAAAGTTACTATTGAAAATACCCCCAAGGGGCAGAAATCAGTCCTTCTGATAGATACCTTCATGGACGAAAAATTTTCAGCCATTAAGGTTGGGGAGATGTTCAAAAACGTCGATTATATAAGACTCGATACCCCATCATCCAGGAGGGGAAACTTTGAGGCTCTCGTAAGGGAAGTCAGGTGGGAACTGGATTTAAGGGGTTATAAAAATATAAAAATAATGGTTTCTGGAGGCCTCGATGAAGAGAGCGTCAGGAGCCTTCGTGAGGCGGGAGCAGAGGCCTTTGGCGTCGGGACATCCATATCTTCAGCAAAGCCTTTTGATTTTGCCATGGATATCGTAGCTGTAAACGGGAAACCCTTCACGAAACGCGGGAAGCTTTCTGGAAGGAAGAATGTCCTCAGATGTGAAAAGTGCAGGAGGGTAGAGGTTGTCCCTGATAGCGTTATAGAAAAAACATGCGAATGCGGCGGCAAAATGGTGAACCTGATGCAGAAATACATGCAGGACGGTAAGCTTCTCAGGAAATATGAGAACCCGGAGGATATCAGGAAAAGATCGTTATCGGAGATCAGGTTCGTTTCAGGCACGCTGCCTTGAAAATTAAGATTGCTGTTCATTCTATCTTTTTAAAAATAAACATTATAAACATTAAAACATTTATAAAAGCGTGACAAAAATAAATAGAAATTATTCTGAAAATGGTGAAGCGAACAGGAGATTCGGCTACATCGTAGTTGATCTGGTGAATGATTTCGTCACCGGGAAATTCGGGAACAGAGATGCAGAGCAAGTGGCCTTAAGAACAGCTGAGACTTTAAAAAATTTCAGGGGCGATATAATTTTTGCCATGGACACACACATAACCGGCGATCCTGAGTTCATGGTCTGGGGTGAACACTGCCTTGCCGGGACGGAAGGCAGCAGGCTGTATCCTGCACTGGAAGGCATAAATGGATACAGGGTAACAAAGAGGCATTATGATTCATTTTACGATACTGATCTGGACGGAATCCTCCGGGCCAGGAAAATAACGGATCTCTTCATATCAGGCATAAGCACTGACATATGCGTTTTACACACGGTTGCCGGATCATTTTACCGCTATTACAGATCATTTGCAGTCAGAGACCTTTGCTATTCAGCGGATGAAAATGCTCACAGAAATGCATTGTCGTCCATGAAAAAACTTTACGGAACGACAATAATAGATTCGCATGATATACCGGATATCATGAAAAATGAAGAAGAACGCGCATAATCTATCCCACTAAAGATTCGTATCAGCCCCAGGTAACCGGTTCCTAATTACAGGTACTAGGGATTCAGAATAATTTCTTTTTTATTGCTGAATTTACTTTTTGCTTCATAGCGTCGTCTATTGTCGTTATGTTGTGAGCTGTTTTTGCGTGTTCGACTATTCTGGGCATTATCTCATCAACACTTTTTCCCGTTGTTTCAAAATCGCAATCCATTCCCATATCCCTGCACTTAAAGGTGTATTTTGCCATGAAAATACAGTTATTTGTTACTAATAAATATTGCTATGTATTTATTAAAAATTTCCTGTATTAAAATTTAGAAGATGATACGATGAAAGTTACAGCCTGAAAACGACGTCCCCAATTTCCTCCCCGGATTCCGGCGGTTTCCTGTACGTGTAAACTTCACTCAGGGCTGAAAAATAGGCATCGCTGTTCATCCTTTCCCTCAGTTTCTTCAGGAATTTCCCGGTATCGTATTCCTTTCTTTTGAATTCGATGCTGTTTTTGTCCGTATCGAGAACGATGTATGAAGATCTTTTGTCCCTGTCCCTTGGCTGGCCCACGCTGCCCGGATTCAAAACGAAGCTCTTTATCATCATGGGAAAGTGTGTATGACCTAAGAATACATAATCATAGCCGGCCATTTTTGGATCCTTATAGATTTCCTCGCCTTTCTGGCCGTTTACATACTCGAAAAGATTATCGTATGGAGACGCATGTGTGGCATAGATCACCTTGCCGTCAAATTCAATTCGCATCTGATTCTTCCATCCTTTGATGAAATCAATTGAATTTTTGTCAAGAAATTTCTTTGTTATGTTTTCGAGCGTGTAAACGCTCAGTTCATGCATTTCCTGCGAACACTGGCAATCGATACCGTAAGCAAGGGACGCATCGTGGTTTCCCATTATGAAGTAGTCGGCGCTCTCCCTGATAAGATCCAGGGATTCGGCCGGTTCTGGCCCGTAATCAACAAGATCGCCGAGAAAGATCATTTTATCATATTTTTCATCCCTGATGACCGCACTGAGGGCATCATAATTCGAATGCACATCGGAAATAACAAGCAGTTTCATGCCTTCATAATTGGCACATGATTATAAACTTTTATATATAGACAGTATAGTGCATACGTATATCAATTTAGAACGGAATTTGCCATTTTCATGGAAAAAGTAAAGCGAACATTCATTTTCTTAAGCTATTACGTGACGAAATATTGCTGGCATGAGCAATAGGAAAGATCACAGGGTAAAAATATTTTCATCGAGCAGAAGGGAAAGTATTGCATCGCATATTCAAAAAGCTTTATAATGCTTTTTTTGCTTAACAGTGCATGGATAAAAAATGCTCTAACTGTGGAACAGAAATGGAAAGCGTTGGTGATATGAAGTTTCGTGTGGGCGGATATTCGGGAGCCGCTGCCATGTTCCTGAGCGGGTGGAATGAGCTTGCAGAATCAACACAGACATTCTCCCTTTACAGGTGTCCCAACTGCGGCAAGGTTGACTTCTACGAACCGCAGGGAAACGAAGAACCGAGGAGAAAGCACCTGCTGTAAGAAATAGTTTTTTAATATATATAATT
>JAVRLU010000032.1:0-14920 GCA_031961165.1 Thermoplasmataceae archaeon | reverse complement strand
CCACTGTAGCTCAGTTGGTAGAGCAGCTGACTTGTAATCAGCAGGTCGGGGGATCGATACCCTCCAGTGGCTTAGTTTTATTCCATTCAATGTTGCCATGAATTTTTATTCATGGAAATAGCCTTTTGGACTTCGTGATTTTTTATACTCTATTGGAATCCTTCAATGTTGCCATGAATTTTTATTCATGGAAATAGCCTTTTAAATCGTATATGTTTTTATACTCTCCCATGGCCTGACAATATAGCACTTCTGTCATAATAAGTTTTTTGGATTCGACCGATGCCCTTTATCGAAGGGATTTAGTGGGTTATAATTATTCTTATTTTTTTGCAAACCCATTAATGTGGGTTTCGTAGTCGTTCGAGAAGGGAACGGTAAATTGATCTGATCAAGACCTCTCGAATCCGTTGATCTTATGTTATCGATCCCAATGAGTCCCGAATCAATCTGCAATTGTTTTCATTGGAACCGCAGGATAAAAGTTATCCCGCTATTCTGTGATTCTATATCACAACTTTAGCTGTGCCCTCAGCGGGCCAGAATGCATCCGGTAAATATCAAATAAGCGTTCCTATGAAAACCTTTGCTGTATACTTTATTTTCACCTTACCATCTCTCTCTCCGGTCTTAAAAAGATCACGCAACATTGACAGTGCTTCCTCGTACCTTGGATCGCTTTCAGGAAGCCTGTATGGACTGGATACATAGCCCTGTATAAGTCCGTCCAGATCGAGAAGCTGTGGGTTGTCCATCTGGTAGTAATCATATTTATAGTTGAAAAAGCTGTAAATCCTTTCTATAAGAATCGATGTGTCTTCCGTTCCACGGTATCCCCTGCTGTATTCCCTGAGTATTTCATCGTACTGTGAAGCAAATGAATCGCTGAAATCCCGGTCATTCCATACTATGACAACAAGGTTTGGAGATTTCAGGATTCTCTTGAACTCACGCCTGGCCTTGTCCGTATTGAAATTATAAAATGAACGACCGGCGCTTATCACGTTCACTGAGTGATCCTTCAGGCCCGTATTTTCAGCAAATGCCTTTACCGTCGTAATATTGGCATAGCCGCTGAACCTCTTTTTTATCATGGCTAATGCGTTTTCATCAGGATCAATGCATATCACCGGGTTTCCGTTTGAAAGAAAAAGATCCGCGAGTCCGCCATATCCGCTGCCCACGTCAGCGACTACCATATCATCCGTGAATCCATATCTTTCTTTCAGCAGCTTTATTATATCTTGCGGATATGCCGTTCCTGTCTTCGAATGTCCTTCTGTTTTTCCGTTTGAATCGATTCCGTTTGATACCATATTTTGTGTATTTATTATGCACAGTTATATATAAGTTTGTCTGGAACAGGAATTGGCCTGAAGATCGTTGAATATAACCGAATTTTTTACTACATAATGTACGGTTTCCCTATAGGCGAAATAATATTAGATCGCGGAAGCTGAAATTTAAATACTGAGAAGGGATTTTACACTTTCCCCTGGTGAAATCATGGAGAGAATGGTAATAGCTTTAGGCGGAAACGCCCTTCTGAGAAACGGAGAAAAGAGAGAGTATTCAGTGCAGTACTCGCATGCGGTTGAGGCTTTTGAGAATATATACGATATAATTGCCATGAACGAGGTTGTGGTAACCCACGGGAACGGGCCCCAGGTTGGAGACATACTACTGAGCCATGAAACATCAGGAATCCATGCTTCCCTTCATGAATCTGTGGCCATGTCCCAGGGAGTCATAGGCGAAATACTTACGAATGCCTATGAGAAAGTCCGTGTGGAGAGGGGGCTGTCAAAGGAAATGCTTACCGTCATCACGAGGACAGTCGTTGACAGGAACGATCCAGCATTCGGTAACCCCACAAAACCTATCGGCAAATATTACGATGACGAATCCGCAGAAAGCCTGATGAAGAATGGATGGAAGATGAAGAAAACGAAGGATGGCTGGAGGCGCGTTGTCCCATCGCCTGAACCGAGGGAGCTTATAGAGATAAATAGCATAAGGAGCCTTATGAGAAGCGGCTACGTTCCCATTGCTGCAGGCGGTGGCGGTATTCCTGTTATCAGAAGCGAAAATACGCTGATCGGGGTTGATGCTGTCATCGATAAGGATCTCGCTTCTTCACTGCTGGCCAGGAACATAGAAGCAGGGACCTTCATAATACTGACTGACGTGGACCATGTTTATATAAATTACGGCAAGAAAGACCAGGAGAGAATCGAAAACATCAGGTCGGCCGAAATGATCGCTTACGAAAAAGAAGGCCAGTTTGCCGAGGGAAGCATGGGCCCGAAGGTCAGGGCAGCCCTGAACTTTCTCTCCGGAGGCGGAAAGAAGGCGATAATAACTTCGCTTGAAAAGGCGGGCGAAGCGCTTACAAACGGATACGGTACGGTCATTCGGCCATAACGTATTTGCCGTTCTTTTTTCTCATCTTCCCGTAATACACGAGGTCGTCCATGATTTTATCGATATCTATGGAAGAGACGTCCAGGTCATAGTTTTCCATGAGTTTTTTCCTTATGCCGTCAGCATCAGAATCGTCAAGATTCGAACCTTTCAGCAGGTTATTTATGTCCTCGTAAATATTCCACGGGAATATGAACCATGCCCAGTTCTTTTCCGTTATCAGTTCTGCATAGTAATCCGGCACAAAAGTCGACCTGCTTATGTGCAGCATCGTAACCGATCTTATTTCTGACGGGCCAAGCGACTTCACATAGTTGTATGCCAGGGACATGCTTTCGCCCGTGTCAGTTATATCATCGACGATCAGCACCTTCTTGCCCTTTATATCCACATCGATCTTTGTCTTCAGGACGGCTTCCCCGTCCTTGGTAGCCGTTATCCCCCAGTGCTCTGTCTTTACTGATATAAGATCCTTAACCCAGAGCCTGTCCGAAAGAATCCTTGCCGGTACAAGGCCTCCCCTTGCAATTCCTATTATGATATCCGGATAAAATTTATTCATTATCTTCCTGCTTATGGACCCGCACCATGAATCGACCTGATCCCAGCTCACCAGTGTAGCCTTAAACTTCTGTGCCATATTCACGGTAATATCTGTTTATAGTTTAATTTTTGCCAGACGCATTCCCTATTCTTTCCATTGTTTTTTCTATCGCCATGACATTCGAATCCCACTTGAGTTTCCTAACCGCATCATCGTAAGTGAACCACCCGTAATCGTCATGTTCGTTGTCCACATTTCTTGATATGTCCACAGCGGTATCCTGTTTCACCTGCACTGCATACACATATTCGATAAAATCCATGCCGTGCGCATGAAATGAGAATGAATATACGTCATCCAGAATCGATACGATATTTCTTTCGTCTATTCCAGTTTCTTCCCTTATCTCGCGTATAAGGGCATCTGTCAGTGATTCGTTATCTTCAACATTTCCCGTCAATGTCTGCCAGAAGCCGCCATGATCCTCGTTCCTGTGAAGAATAAGGAATTCAGCTTTGCCGTCTTTCCTGAATATTACAGCCTCGATTTTCTTTCCTGATCTTTTTGAAACCATATTACCGTAAAGCGATAGGCACATCAGTAATTATCTTATCGTTTCAATAAACCTGTAGAAACGTTTTAAGAATAAATCGCAACATTATTTTTATAGCAAAAATTTTAAAAGTAAATGTTATAACCACAAAATGCAATTTGAATCCGGAAAACCTGAAGAAATTGTTTCATACTACCGCAGGATGATAGATGATGAGATAATAAAATATTTCAACGAAAAACTTTCAGAGGTAAATGACGATCTTTCAAAGAATGCAATAGATCTCATAAGGGACTTCACTGTCAATGGGGGAAAACGCCTAAGACCGATCTTCATGATACTTGGCCATAACCTTTTCTCCGGCAGTAATGAAAGGATCTTCCGGGCATCCATATCGATAGAGCTTGCCCAGAGTTACCTTATAATACATGATGACGTCATAGACCGGAGCGACGTCAGGAGGGGCGGGCCCGCAATGCATGTTGCCATAAGGAACAGGCTCCTTGACGGTACGGAAAAATCGAGTACTATGGGTGAGGGCCTGGCCATAGTTGCAGGCGATCTTGCCGAAGCCTACGCACATGAGAGCCTCCTGACTTCCGGCTTCGGGAATTCTGAAATAATCAGGGCCGACCTGGAACTGACAAAGACGATTGAAACCACCGGCTACGGCCAGTTCCTTGATATCATGTCGACGGTAATGGACAGTTTCTGCACAAATGATCTCATGAGGCTCCACCTGTGGAAGACGGCGAAGTATACGCTCGAAGGCCCGCTCTCCATGGGCGCAATCCTGAGCGGCACACGAAGTGATATTTTTCCGCTGAGGAGCTACGGCAGGCTCCTTGGAATCGCGTTCCAGCTCAAGGATGACATACTCGGGCTTTTTGGCGATGAAAAGGTTATAGGGAAATCCGTGTTCAGCGATGTAAATGAGGGCAAGAAGACGCTTCTAATGCTTAAGGCAATTGAATTCTCGAATAATTCCGACAGGAAGTTCATAGCAGAATCGCTTAAATCCGGAAATATAAGCAGGACTGATTTTGAAAGGCTCAAAAGGATTGTGATGGACAGCGGTTCATACGATTATTCTATTATGCTTATGAACAGGCTTGTCCGTGGCGCAAGGGCATACCTGGACCAGGTTGATGGGGACAGCACAGCAAAATCTGTTCTTAACTGGCTCTCTGATTATTTGATAAACAGGGATCACTGAATGATCAGTACCTTGGCCTGTGCTTTTTATACATTTCGTGAAGTGCACTGTCATCGAGGTGCGTGTATATCTGCGTCGTTGCTACGCTGGAATGTCCGAGTATCTGCTGTATGAACCTTATGTCCCCGCCGTTCCTGAGCACTGCGGTGGCGAATGTGTGCCTGAGCACATGCGGTGTAACTTTCTTCGCTATTCCTGCTTCCCTTGCCAGGGCCTTAACTATTCTTTCTACGGTTGATGTATCAAGCTTTGATCCCTTCCTGCTTACGAAGAGGAAATCGTTATCCGTATCCTTTAAAAGCCTTGTTTTAAGGTATTCTTCTATGGCTTCCCTGCACTCATCCGGCATAACGACTATCCGATCCTTGTCCCCCTTGCCCGCATGTATTGTTATTATGCCTTCAGATGAATCGACATCCTCTATTTTCAGGCCGCACAATTCCCCGACCCTCATTCCGGTGTAGGCTAGAACGGAAATAATTGCGGAAGTCCTGCTGTTCTCCCTTGATTTCTCTATAAGTTTTTTAGCATCTTCCTCGTTGAGGTACGATGGCATGTGTATATTCCTCTTCGGAGGCGTCAGGTTGACCGGCGGGTTAATATTCCTTGATTTGTAAAAAAGCTTTATGGCCTTGATGCCCAGGTACTGGCTGCTCTTTGAATATTTCTTCGTTGTGGCAAGGTAACGCTTGAATCTCTCAACGTCCATGGCTGTAACATCCTTCAGCGGCTTTCCGACAAATGACTTGAATATCCTTGCAAGGAATGTGTATTCCTTAATGGTATAGCGGCTCTTTCTTTCCCCTATCATGTAAGATGCAAACTGGTCCAGCTCATGATCGTTCGGGATTTCTTCGGAACCTTTCATTGTAATACGATCATGCGGAGTTATTTGAAATTTCCTTAAACCGCATATACTTAATTATGGATTCCACTTAACCGGTGATACTGCCTTGGATTTACTTTTATTGAACAGGACATATATCATCTGTGCGGATATCTATGAATAAAAAAGCTTCATAAAAGATAAAATAACAGGTTAAAATATCTTCTTCATGTACGTTTCACCATCGATCATGTCAGCGCATCTTGAGAAACTTGGCGAAGACATAAGGGCATGCGAAAAAAGCGGCGTTTTCTCTTTTCACCTCGATGTCATGGACGGGCATTTCGCCCCAAATATTTCAATGGGCCCGGACTTCTATAAGATGATAAAAAATATTACAGATGTCCCGGTTGAATCCCATCTGATGCTGGAAAGGCCGGATCTCTTCTACGATCGTTTCACCGATCACGGGAAAGATACTGTCCTCATACATTACGAGAGCCCGGTTAACATACTCGGCCTGATCAAAAAACTGATGAATGAGAACGTACCATACGGCATAGCAATAAATCCGGAAACACCCTTCGGGAAGGTTTCTGATCTGATCGATAATGCAAAAATACTGCTGGTAATGTCTGTCAATCCCGGATTCTCCGGGCAGAAATTCATAGATGTTACTGAAAAGATAAGGGAAGCCAGGGAGTACATAAGGGACAAAAACCTGAAAACGATGATAGAGGTTGATGGCGGCATAAACAGTGAAACCGCAGAAAAGGTTAAAGAATCAGGAGCTGATATTGCGGTTTCAGCATCATACATATTTGGCGGTTCGATAAAGGAGAGGATCACGGCCCTTTCATCGATATGAGTATCCTCCCGTCATGATCCTCGCCGTAATACGTCAGTGCCTTCTGCATCTCATCGATCTTGAACTCCCTTGATATCTTCACGCGAAGGTCGTGTGTTCTCATAAGCTTTATAAGATCCATCAGGTCCTGGCGTGTCCCGCCAGTGGACCCGATTATCTCACGTTCCCCCGTATATAAATGCGCTATGTCAATGTTTCCGGTTCTTCCTGTCATTATGCCGTATGTAACCATTTTACCGCTGGTAGAAAGGTGTGTTAGCGAATCATCCCAGAATTTTGTCCCGAGCGGGTTTATTATCATATCGAACTTCATCTCGTCGGGTATTTTTCCGGATTCAAATGTCTCTATTGCACCGAACTCATCTATCCATTTCTTTCTGGAGACAGCATAAACTTCATAGCCCATTATGCTTGCAAGCTGTACCGTGAACATGCCTGTATTCCCTGATGCCCCGTAAACAAGGATCTTCTGCCCTATTTTTCCTTTCGATCTTTTAAGAGCCCTGTAAGCAGTGAGGGCCGAAACCGTTATGCTTGCTGCAACCTCGTCGCTGACGTTGTCAGGAACCCGAAAAACGTTCTTTTCATCCACAGAAACTTTTTCGGCATAGCCACCGTTTGACGATACACCCCAGAGCCCCCCGTTGACGCACAGGTGTTCATTTCCGGCTATGCACTGATCGCAGGTTCCGTCGAATATCCTGTTATAAACGACTACACGATCGCCTTTCCTGAAATTATCGGTATCACGATCGATAACTCCGTAAACCTCTGATCCGGGTATGTGCGGTACCGGGTATATCCTGTAAACAACGTTTCCGTTTATAACGTTATAGTCTACAGGATTCAGGCCTGCCTTCCTTACGTTCACAATGGCCTTTCCCCTTTCTGTCTCGGGTTCCCTGATCTCTTCGACCTTGAGGTTCTCGTTTCCCAGAGGCTCATAAACAACTGCTGCTTTCATGAAATAATATATCTTTGTCAAATATAATTATTGCGTATACGGCCATATCATTTTCTTACAATCATTTTTCCATCTTTTTTAAAATCGGAACGTGAAAGACAGAATAAGAAAAACATATATCTACAATTAGGCTATAGGGAGAAAAGTACGGGCATGCTGTCCTGTTATTGCGTCAAGCATCGATTCCGGACTGGATCGAATCAGGCGGTCGTTCCGTGTTTATTATTCAAAATATAAGGTGAAAGAAATGCCATTTCCAGAAGCAACTGCAAGGAGACTGAACAAGAAGATATGTATGAGATGCTATGCCAGGAATTCGATCAGGGCCACAAGATGCAGGAAATGCGGATATACTGGCCTGAGGCTGAAGAAGAAGGAAAGATCAGCCAGCAAATGAGGTGTTTGAGATCGAAAAACCCCGTGTAGGAATACTGCTGATGGAGGGTACTAATAACGAATACGAAGTGTTTCTGTCCATCAGGCGCAGCGGTGGAGTTCCCGAGTATGTCCATATAAATGAAATCACCTCGGGGAAGAAGAATATACCGGACTACGATGTTATCATAATTCCCGGAGGCTTTTCTGCTGGTGATTACATAAGGGCTGGATCCATTTTTGCTGCAAGGCTTAATAAAGCTGCGGGGACCGATATAAAAAGGTTCATTGACGACGGAAAACCACTGATAGGGATATGCAACGGATTCCAGGTTATAAATGAGATGGGGCTTCTCTGTGAGAGAGGAAGCATGGCCCTTGCATACAATGAATCGAACAGGTTCGAATGCAGGTACATATACGTGAAGATGACGTCAGATAACCCTATCTTCAGGGACGCTTTTAAGGACAGGAAACCTGTGCAGGTACCAGTTGCACATGCCGAGGGCAGGGTAATTCTGAAGGATGAAAAAGTCCTCAGTGAACTCTATAAAAACGACCAGATACTTTTCAAGTATTCCAATGAAAATGAGATAACGATGGAATACCCGTGGAATCCAAACGGATCGACGGATTCAATAGCATCGGTTACCAATGAATACGGAAACGTCATAGGGCTCATGCCCCATCCGGAGCGCGTTTACTACCCGTACCAGGAGACAGGTAAAGCCAGGGATTATGCTGATGCCCCCGGAAAGCTGTTCTATGACAGCATAATAAGGTATGCCGGTGGAATGCATGGATGAAAAAGCGTACTGCGGCAATTTTTATTTCAGTGGAAGATTTGAATACCTTGAAGTGACCGTGTCGGGCGGGAAGATCATTTCCATAAAGAAGGATGCCGGAAACATCGATAAAAAGTACCTGGGCGGTGCAATATTCCCGGCTTCAACGGACATGCACGTGCATTTCAGGGATCCGGGCGAGACCGAGAAGGAGGACTTTTACACAGGATCAATGTCTGCGATTTATGGCGGCACAACACTTGTAATGGACATGCCGAACAACCGGATTCCGATAACGGATTACATAAGGTACGGGGACAAGCTGAACGCTGTTAGAAGGAAATCGTTTGCAGATTTCGGCCTTTACTCAATGGCCACGGGAAATAACGCGGATATAATAGAAAGGGAGAGCGCGGGGATAAAGATATACCTGGGCGGATCGACTAATTCCGTTGGAATCGATGGGCTAAGCGAAAAAGAGATATCAAAAATACGTGAATTAAACGTTCCAGTTGTATTCCACGGTGAGATGAAGTCATGCCTTGAGAGGAAGAAAATGGAAGCCCTTAACCTGAGGGAATACAACCTTTCAAGGCCGGTTGAGTGCGAGAAGGAAGCAGCGGATTTTGTTTCAGGCCTGGATATCAGGACAAAGGTTATGGCTCATGTAACGTCTCCGGAGATTTCCGGGAAATTTCTCAGGGAGGTCACACCGCATCATCTGCTGCTCAACGATGAGATGCCTCTTGGCCCGCTTGGAAAGGTGAATCCGCCGCTCAGGGAAAAGGAGGTCCAGAGAAGACTGCTGGATTCCTACGTTGCAGGTGACTTTGATGTTGTATCATCTGACCACGCACCGCATACGGAGGAGGAAAAATCTGATTTTGTTTACGCAAAATCAGGGATAATCGGAGTCGAAACACGGGTACCATTACTTCTGATGCTGATCAAGAGGAAGATACTGAATTATGATGTTTTCTATAAAACGGCCATAAAGAATCCGCCGGAACTCTTCGGGATTAAGAAGGGAAAGATCGAAGAAGGATACGATGCCGATTTCTTCAACGTAGAATTTTCAAATGAGGAGAGGATCAACGAAAACAGGCTGCATTCAAAGATGCCAAGAAGCCCTTTCAACGGTATGTACGCCATATTCCCTGAAAATGTTATTCTGCGTGGAGAGACCGTAATAGAAAAGAGGGAAGCAATAATGGACCCTTCCGGAATTTATATACCGTCGCATTGATCAGCTAAGCCTGGATTCTGCTTTTCACGGTGAAGAAAACTGCGGGTATAAATTCGTAATCCTTCGTATGATGCGCATATATTCTCTTCACCATGATCCTGAGATGTTCTTCCCTAATTATATCGGCTTCCCTTGAATAAAGATCCCTTACAAATTCACTTGCCTTCTCATTGCTTATTGAATAGATGTACGTGGCTGACCTGAGTGCGGAATAGAGGAATTTCCTGTCAGCATGTGGCCTTACGGATCCAAATGGCGGATTCATTATGCAAGTATCGTATTTTCCGGAAACATCGGAAACGTCCATTACCCTGAACTCGCCATCGGGGCAGTTCTTTTTGGCTATGGATATGGAGTAAGCGTCTATGTCTATGCCCGTGGCATGGGCCGCACCCATCATAAGGGATCCGCAGGCAAAAATACCCGAACCGCAGCCAAGATCCAGAATGCTTTTTCCATAAATGTTTCCATCATTGTATGCTGTGTTCAGTATATAAGCGGCCGTTGCAGAATCAGTTGGATACTGTTCCAGATAATTCTTATAATAATCGACTTTGCTTAATTTTTCAAGCTGTATTTCAAGACTCTTTTTGGCGCCCATTAATATTCTGATGAACCAATTACAAGTTTTATGATGTCTTTTGCGATCTTTTCAGAATTTTCCCTGTTCTCTCCCCTTTCAATAAGCAGCTTCTCTATCTTTCTCTCAGCACGCTGCCTCTTCCAGGTCCCGTTTTCGTGCGCTGCAAGGACAATATACTCTGCTATCTCGCGATCTACATTTATCCCGAACCTTTCCCTGATCTTCAGCTGCCAGACAGGTACCAGCACCTCAGGAAGATCCCTCAACTCGCTTCTTTTCTCGGCTATTATGCCGTTGATATCTTTCTTCCGGGATAGGACCATAAACTAACATCATGATATACATCTTAAAGCTTTCTGTCAGACGTTGCAATAATGTACATATTCGAATAAAACTGCATAATTGCAAACTAACGACGAAATTTTAATACGGGAAAAGCTAATATTTCATGCGCATTAAAAGGATTAAATAAAAAATAAAAAAATCAGTATGAGAGCAGGCGATACAGGACGCCCTTTTCTGAATGGAGCCTGTTCTCGGCCTCATCAAATATTACGCTGTTTATGCTGTCCGCGACATCGGCAGTTACCTCAAGGCCACGGTGTGCCGGAAGGCAATGCATGAATATGTAATCCTTCCTGGCGTTTGATACAAGCTTGCTGTTGACCTGGTAATCCGCAAAGGCTTTCTCCTTTTCCCCGCGCTTGGATTCCTCTCCCATCGATATCCAGACATCGGTATATATTATGTCTGCGTCCCTGACGGCCTCAACGGGATCGTTCCCAGTGTTAACGATGGATCCGCTCTCCTTTGCGTATTTCTTTGCCTTTTCAACGTATTCATTCTTCGGCTCGTAGCCCTTTGGTGTCGCAACGTATATATCCGTGCCCAGGAGTGCCGCACCCAGCATAAGCGAATTTGTCATGTTGTTCCCGTCGCCGACGTATGCAAATTTAAGTCCCCTTGTTTTCCCCTTCTTTTCTGTTATGGTCATAAAATCTGCTACTATCTGCAGCGGATGCTCGACGTCATCGAGCGCATTTATAACCGGTATGGATGTGCTCCTTGCAAGTTCCAGCACATTCCTGTGATCGAATGCACGGTAGGCTATGGCATCAAGGAACCTGGAAAGCACGTGGCCCGTATCAGATATTGTTTCACCGCGCCCGAGCTGCATCTCATTTGGATTCAGGTATACTGCGTGCCCTCCGAGCTGGTCTATTGCAACCTCAAGCGATGTCCTTGTCCTTGTGCTTGGTTTCTCGAAAATGAGGCCAAGCATCTTGTTCTTCATGGAATCGTATGATCTGTAACGGTTCTTCTTCAGTTCTATGGACGTATCTATCATATCTTCAAGATCATCCTTCATGTCCTCGACTGAAATAATGTCCCGCTTCATATTCGTCACTCCTTCAGCAGTTTTGGTATATCCTGCGGATAATCAGCAACTTTTACATTTGCAGAAGCAAATGCCTTGAGTTTCGATTCTGCTGTTCCAACACCCCTTTCAATTATTGCACCGGCGTGGCCCATCCTCTTTCCTGGAGGTGCACTCCTGCCTGCTATGTACGCAACAACCTTCTTGTGCACATTCTTCTTTATGTATTCCGCAGCCAGTTCTTCGTTGTTTCCACCTATTTCTCCGACCAGGACTATCCTCTTTGTTTTAGGATCGCTTTCAAACCATTTCAGCACATCTATGAACGTAAGGCCGACAACCCTGTCGCCGCCAAGGCCTATGACCGTGCTTTCTCCAAGTCCTGCCTTCGTGATCGATTCGACTATTTCATACGTCAGGGTACCGCTCCTGGATGCAACAGCAACGTCTCCTTCCGCAAATATCTGGTTCGGCATTATGCCTATCTTTGATTCGAACGGTACGGTTATTCCAGGGCCGTTCGGGCCTAAAACCGTTATGCCCCTTAGGGAGGCCTCCCTCACAATGTCCATCGTGTCCTGGTACGGAACGTGCTCCGTGAGCATGTATACGATCTTTAGGCCATTATCGATAGCCTCATATGCAGCATCCTTAACATAGGGCGCAGGAACGGATATCATGGTGGCGTCAGGTTCGTACTGCATGGCATCTGCAACTGAATTCACTATCGGAACCTTCTCACCGAATTTTGTACCTCCCTTTCCGGGAGCAATGCCTGCAACTATCTTTGTGCCAAATTTGAGCATCTCGCCGGTATGGAAAGAACCCTGATGCCCCGTAATTCCCTGAACAATGACCTTTGTATCCTTATTTATTAAAACCATCTTATAACACCTTCACTACTCTTTCAATTGCCGGCATCATCTCTCCAAAAGATTCGATGCCATCATCCTTCAGTATCTTTCTTCCCTCTTCCTCATGTACACCGCTTAACCTCACAACTATCGGGATCTTTATGCCAAACCTGTCCTTTGCGGCAACTATTCCCTGGGCCACAGTATCGCATTTCGTGACGCCACCGAATATGTTAACCAGTATAGCCTTAGGCTTTGCTTCGAGGACCAGATCGAAGGCATTCACGACTATATCGACATTATCTGTTCCGCCAAGGTCAAGGAAATTCCTGGGCTTGCCCTTGTGAAGCATAAGAGCGTCCAGTGTGGCCATTGTCAGCCCTGCTCCGTTGGCTATTACTCCGATGTCGCCGTCAAGCTCCACAAAGGAATAGCCCTTCCCTTCGGCCTTAAGCTCAAGCGGAGTCTTGTCCGGATCCTTTATCTCAAATTCCCTGTGCCTGAATATGGCGTCAGAATCGATGACAACCTTCGCATCCGCAGCAATAATCTTTCCTTCTGAAGTTTCCACCAGCGGGTTGATCTCAACAAGTTCGCAATCCTCTCCCTCGTAAACTTTGTAGAGTTTTTTCAGGATATCCAGGAACTGCTTCGTTAGATCCGGTGAAAGACCCATGAAGATTGATGCTTCCCTCCCGACAAAATCCGAGTATCCCAGGGAAGGATCTATGATCCTCTTGAAAATTTTTTCATCCGGCACATTTTCTATCTCTACACCGCCCATTGCGCTTGCTATCACCATTGGGGCACGCTCTGCCCTGTTCAGGGCGATGCTTACGTAGTATTCATGCTTGATGTTTAGCATGTCTTCTATGAGAAGTTTTGTAACGGGCATGTTCCGTACTTTTGTAGAGAACAGATCCTTAACTGCATTTTTCAGGTCCTGATCGTTTTTTGCAAATTTTATTCCTCCAGCTTTTCCCCTGCCCCCGAGGAGTATTTGAGATTTTACCGCAACTGGTCCGGTAAATGGCTTTACCTCTTCGGGCTTTGATATGACATAACCCTGCGGTACGGGCACTCCGTACCTGCGGAATATATCTTTCCCCATATATTCATAAAGATTCACAGTTTCACCTGATCATGTGATTACCGATAATTATAATAACATTTTTGAACCTTATAGCATATCTGCCTATTTTGCACATATGTATATGCGGATTGCCATTATTCTTCATATAGGATAGCTGTCCGGGGATGAATCTTTGATACCCGGTGCAAACGAACATTCCTAGTCTATAAGGAAAATTCATACAATTGTATATTCCCGGCCAGTTGATAATAAAGAAGATAATAGACGGCAAAAAATGGTAAGGTTTCATTCAATAAATAAGGTAATGGCCGCTGGGGCAATTCTCCTGTTCATATCATTAATAACTCTGACGACAGACAGAATCCTGCTTTCATACCCTTTATTTTATGGTCGATTCATAACAGGTTCTAAACTGGCAGGATTCAACAGCGGGCAGATGAAGTATTCCACGATAAGAAGCAGGGAAAATAAAGTTTGACATTTTAGCAGTTAAAAATGTCTGTTCCGGTTAGCAAAAAACGGGTAACAACGTTTTCTGGATCCGATCAAAGTGGAAGTTTCTTCCAGTCCATAAGATCCTTATCGTTAAGTGACCTGATTTCAAGTTTTTCTAGAAGGTCAACAAAAAGATCATCTTTGATTGAATCTGCATAGACCTTTTCGTCTGAATGCCTGAAAAGAAGTGACCTTATCGCACCGGTAGCCATTGCAGAAGGCAGGCGTGAAGCGTAATCAGCACCATCCTTAATTTGCCTTGAGTATGCCCTGGAAATATCATCTTTCTGCAGGTCCTTGAGAAAATCATCCACTGTATTTTCAAGTGCCCTGTTGTTTTCCTCCTTCAGAACAATACGGACTTTGTATGATGGATCAAAATCCACTTTATTGCCGTCAACCTTGAACCAGTTAACTGCGTCCTTCTCAAAGAATACCTCCGAAAGTATTTTTGCTACATTCTTCGGATCTGTGAAATCAACACCTTCCGTCAGATCATAGGTAACCAGGGTTCCGTCATCTGAAACTTTTCTGGAATTCTCTATCGCAGATTTCAGTTCATCTTCTTTTGCCATAATTATATATTGCAATTCACTGATATAAGCTTTAAAGAATTATAAACCCGGACTCCTGGCTTATCCTGGAGGTGAATTTCTCATTTCTTCCAACGTTCCCTGATGAGAATGTAAAACAGATAGAATCGAAAAAATTATTCA
>JAVRLU010000031.1:0-14934 GCA_031961165.1 Thermoplasmataceae archaeon | reverse complement strand
ATTGTTTTTTCGCCTGTTTTCAATTCCTCGCAGGAATAAACAAAATAATCTTAAATATTTTATTAATAAAATACAGCATAAATATGAGTATATTAAAAAATTTTATAATATTTATTTTTATTATTATATTGATATTGTGCAATAATTTAAATACATGAAAATAATTCTTATTTATGAAAATAATATTTGAAGTGGCAGAGGAACATAAAATTCCCATATCTATAATAGCAGCAACAAATATGTCAAAGTTGGACGATGTTGAGGAGATAGAAGTTGTGTACCTTGAAAGCGGAATATCTGCGGTTATAGAGAAAGGCGTGATATCACCGTTACTCGGGATGAAAAAAGTCAAGGTTGTGGCGTGCGGAGTTGCAATGAAGCAAAGGAATATCACAGATGCAGACCTTGTTCCCGGGATAACTTCTGTTCCTGCGAGTTTTGTTGAAATTGCAAGGAAACAGGCAGAAGGATGGATATACCTTGTACTGTGAAAACTCATCGTAATCCCGCTTTTTTAAATTTTTTGCTAACATTTAAAATACCATGATTTAATTTTCCTAGGAAATGGATATTCGGAAGTGGGCTCTTAAAAATGCAAGCATGCTTTTCGTGCTGGCAGTCATCATGATCCTTATAGCACTGACAGTTTATTCAGGTGTGTGGCCTCCAGCATCCGTTGTGGAATCCGAAAGTATGGAGCATTCAACAACATGGCAATACGGAACTATAGTGCCTGGAACCATAGTTTTCGTTAAAAAAACCGATTCACCATATAAAAATGTCATAACTTACGTCAGGGGCAGGGAAATCGGTTACAGTACGTATGGAGAATACGGAAATGTGATACTGTACAGGAGTCCAGATGGACAGACGATAATACACCGTGCAATGTTCTTCCTCTACTGGGAGAACGGAACTCCCGAAATCAGGGATTATGAAGGGCAGAAGTGGATAAAAATAAACGAAGATTACATCATCATTTACGACTGCGGTTATAATGGAAGAAATTTATTTGTAAATATCACCAGCATGAAAAATGAAAGCGGCTTTATTACGGTCGGAGATCATAATCTTGCCACATCCCCCTTCTTTGTGAAGAAATACGATGCCTATATTGCGGCAGACCAGAATATATTCGGATATCCGCCCGTTTCAAATTCGAGTATTGTAGGGATAGCCTTTGGGAACATACCGTGGTTCGGCCTTATAAAACTCAACATCATGAGGCTTTATGGTGCATGGCCCTACTATAATGAGGTACCAGCACATTCCTATGAATATCTCATTATTTCAATAATAATTATATTCGGCGTGCCAGCTTCTGTTAACTATGTTTATAAAAAAAGGAAAAAGGATTAAACCTTTATCAAAGGTTCGCCTTCTTTCCAGTTCACCGGGCAAAGTCCACCGGCCTGAAGGGCCTCAAGAACTCTCAGGGTTTCGGTCGTGCTTCTGCCCACGTTGTCGTCAGTTATAACGAGGTATTTGATGATCCCGTCCGGGTTTATTATGAAAAGGCCGCGCTGTGCGTTTCCAGTTTCCTCGTTGTAAACATCGTATGCTCTTGCAATTATTCCCTTCCTGTCCTCAACCATCGGATACTTTGCCTTTGCAACCCTCTCGTCGTTTTCAACCCATGCCTTGTGGACGAATACCGTATCTTCGCTCACTGATATGACTTCTGTATTCTTCTTTTTGAATTTTTCGTAGTCCTCAGCAAAACCCTCTACTTCAGTGGGGCATACAAAGGTGAAATCCGCGGGATAGAAGAAGAGAACGACCCACTTTCCCCTGTAACTGCTTAGCCTTACTTTCTTTACTTCTCCGTTCACATATGCATCCGATTCAAAATCGGGCGCAGACTTATTTACTAATGACATAGATGGTTGATTGCAAAGTAGTTTATAATGTTTATCATGAAATCTATAATAAAAATAATGCAACTCATATAAATATGCATAAAGTTCAAGTGTTCTGATAAGCGGTTTCAGCCTTACGGGCTATACGTAAATATTATTATATTACAAATGTTATGTGCTCATAACCGAAACCGCAATAATATTGGATCGTAAAAAGGTGTCATATGGAAATCGTGGAAGACCATAAAGTCAGCTTCATAATCCCCACAATCAATGAAGGCAGGACTATCGGAAAAGTGATAGACGGTATACTTGAAAATTTTAAAAAATGCGAGATAATAGTTGTTGACACAAATTCAACCGATGATACCCGCGTAATAGCAGCTTCAAAGGGGGCAACAGTTATAGAGGAGCCAAGAAAGGGGTACGGGAGAGCATACCAGACAGGCCTGGAGAGATCCACTGGGGATATCATCGTGTGCCTTGACGGTGATGGGACATATCCAACGGACATAATCAGGCCGCTTATAGAAATATTGCTTCTGGATGAGGTTGATTTTATATCATGTGATAGAATGAAACTTCGTACAAGCACAAGCTACACAACATTGCATTACGTTGGTAACATGGTACTGAATATTACGATGAGAATATTCTTCAAGGTTAACATAAACGATTCTCAGAGCGGGATGTGGATATTCCGTTCGTCATTATACAAAAAAATGAAAAACCTTGGATATGGCATGTCATTTTCGCAGAACATCAAGATAGAAGCAATCAGGAACGGGAAGTTCATAGAAATACCTATAAAGTACGGAATGCGTATTTCAAAGCCCAAACTTAATACATGGAAAGACGGTTTCAGAAACCTGTTTGAACTCTTCATAAAGAGGGTTTCGCGCTGATGGAAGTTTTAGATACGTGATAAAAGACCGGGCTTATAAAAATTATTCAATATGCCCAAGAAAGTTAAGGCTTAAGGAGTGATGTCAAAAAACTAAAATACTAACTATGGTGTTACTCACCAATGCTTTTTAAAAAGAAACAGGAAAAGAAGCCGACAGACGAGAAGATAAAATTCATTGATCTTGCCAATATACCAATTCCAAACGAAGCCGAAGATCAGAAAATAGTCAAAGTTGCTGAAATCTACAGTTATGAAGACATGCTTGAAGCCCTGAAATTTTCATATGATGGAAACATACTTTTACTGGATATATCCGCCGTTTCAGATGACTTGAACGAGAAGAAAATTATTGATAAATTAATAAATGTTAGCAAGGAAATAAATGGAGACATTGCCAAGATCTCAAAAAACATGATAATGCTAACCCCTTCAGGCATAAAAATAGACAGGGAAAAATACCGGGGTTCCCTGTCATTATGATTCATTCTGCCTAAATATTTTGCGCTCTGTTCTTCATTTTCACTATACTTTCGCCGCGATAGCCGACAAGTATCATAACAAGGCCTATTGTAATAACTATAGATGAGATTATGAAATCCATTGAATAACCTAATATGACAGAGACATAGCCGGATGCAAGCCCTCCAAAAATCTGCCCGACTCCAAGGAGGGAGTTGTACCATCCTACGGCCTTACCCCTGTTCTTTTGCCCTGCATTTTTTGAAACATAATTGACCTGGCTCACACTTATTATGCTCCACACACCACCAAGCAGAGCATATACCGTTATAGAAACCAGCAGGGCAGAGATCCCGAACAGCAGGACCGGTATTAGCGAGGCCAGCCCGAAGACCATAATACGGGCAACAATGGATACTACAAGTGAAAATTTTCCTCCAAACCTGTTCACGAATCTGCCGGCATATATAAAAGAGATTGTTGATAGCAACGAATTGAGCATATACATTACAAATATGTCAAGCGTTGAGGCATCAAATTTTATAACCATAACAGGAAACGGGACAAAAAACATCTGGAATCCAAACATAAGAAATGCCGTTGAAAAGAGAAAAAACTTCAAATTTCCACTCAATTTTTCGCCATTCCTGTGGAAAGGAACTGCCATGAAATGTATCAATGAACTCGGAAAATACCTGGTTTTTTCAAGTAACCTGAAAGTATGTATCCCCCCAAGCCTGTTTCTGTTCAGTATCCTCGACGGTTCTTTTATTACAAAAATAGCAAGTATTGCCGATACCAGGTAGATTATCGATGACAGTATGTAAACATAGGGCAAATAAATGGGATCGCTATCAACGGTAATGAAGGCAATTCCAGTCGCCAGGCCGAGAACAGATCCTATGCCGGATACCATGTTAAACCTGGATATCATTCCTGCCCATTTTTCAATGGTATTACTTTCAAGGATCATTATCGTGGAAACAGGTACAGAAGCCATTGCAACTACCTGGAACAGGATAAGGATTCCCATGAACTGATAGACTGTGTGAACGAAAACTATCATCAGCAGCGAGGCGAATCCACCAAAAAATCCTATTAAAACAAATATTTTCCTCTTTGAAATTGCATCTGACAAGTTACCCCATAAAATAAGGGCCGGAACGGATGCAGCAGAGGATATTGCTGACGCAAGCCCAACATAAAATACATTTGATTTAAGGTACAGCACCACAAATAGCGGTATCATCGGGTTCGTTACACCTGAGGCCATACTGGAGAACAGGTAGCTGTAAAACCATCTATTGTCAGACATGCATGCGAAGAAAGGTCATACTATTAATTTATATAATGTTATCATGCATCTGCTCGTAATTAAAAAAGGAGTGAAAACAGAATGCATTAATTCTGTATCCTGCGGCTTCTTGATCTGACGAATCTCCTGTTGTTATGCCCGTAATTTCCGGTACTTCTGTTTCTGGAAGGCCTGAAGCTCTCCGGATTTGAGGTTTCATCATCAAAAATTTTAAGGTAATCCATCTTTATCCTGGCAAATTTTTCTATGTTTTTCACCATGTAAAGATCGTCCCTTGATACTATTGAAAAAGTTGATCCGTCTGCGCCCATCCTTGCTGCCCTTCCGGACCTGTGCACATAAACATTCGGATCCTCAGGGATATCATAATTTATGATCTCAGATATGTCCCTTATATCAAGCCCTCTTGCCGCCACGTTTGTAGCTATCAGGAATCTTGCACCGTTCCTGAAATCCAGGAGTGACCTTTCCCTCTGGGACTGCCTGAGATCACCATGAATGAGCGCTGCGCTGTATCCCCTGTCCATAAGTATGCGATAAAGATAATCTGCATTCCTCTTTGTCTGGGAAAAGATTATCGCCTTCTTTGGATTGTAGCGATCGATATACGTTATAAGCGTCTGTACCTTTGTTCTTTTGTCGGCCACTGTGTATCTGTGCGTTATATTGCTGACTATTATTTCTTCCTCCTTGCCCACAACAAGGTACTCAGGATCGATCATGTAACCGGTCGCAAGATCAAGGATATCCTTTGGCATGGTTGCTGAGAAAAGCATCGTCTGCCTTTTGGCCGGCATTTTTGAAATTATATATTTTATATCCTCCATGAAACCCATATCAAGCATCTGATCGGCCTCATCGAGCACAAAATATTTTATGTGGGAAAGATTCAATTTTCCTCTATCGATCAGGTCTATTATTCTTCCGGGCGTACCTACAAGGATATTTATGCCTCTCCTCAAAAACGTTATCTGTGCTTCTATTGACGATCCGCCATAAACAAGCCCGGTTTTAAGATCGGATCCCGCAACCATTTTCTTCAGCAAACGAAAAGTCTGCTGGGACAGCTCCCTGGTCGGAGATATAATCAGCGCTGATATTCCCCGCGTATCAGGAATAGATTCAATTATTGGTATAAGAAAAGCTCCAGTCTTGCCTGTACCGGTTTTCGCCCTCACTACAACATCTTTACCGGACATAATGACCGGTATAGCCTTTTCCTGAACCTCTGTAGTTTCGGAATAACCCATCCGCTTAAGAGCTTCAAGAAGGTTTTTGTTCAAATTAAATTCTTCGAATCCTACCATTTTAAACACTTTTTAATAAAAATCAAAATAAACATCTATTTTGTTTTTTATCTTTTCTCATTATTACATGCTAATATATAAAATAGAATGCTTGCTGAAAACAAATATTATAGGGGGGCATTTGCTGTCCGGTCACATGTGCGCATTAACCCGGATGATCGATGGCCATTTAAAAATATGATAAACGAATGCATCACCTTATTGATTCAACATGGGATGATCCATTGATTTTTTTGACCTCAAATGACGCATCTGCAGCTGATATCATTTCCCTGTGGTGGGATATCATTATCATCTGCGGTATTATGTCCTCATCCTTTAGCGAATACTCTATGATCTCCTTCAGGCTGTTTCTTCTTTCCTCATCCAGGTATGTCGTCGGCTCGTCCATTACGAGAACGCTTACATTCCTGAGCAGGAACTCCGCTATTGCAAGCCGAACTGCAAAGGCTATGGCAGTTTTTTCCCCTCCGCTCAGGTTGTCTACAGATTCTTTTATCCCTCCCCGGAATACTGATATGTTAAAGTCCTGGTCTATGTCCAGATCGTCTATATCGAGGCTGAACGAATTCAGGTAGTGGTTCGTCCTGTTTGTCATAAAGCCGGCAGCATCCTTCCGGATCATGGCCGGGATTCCGTCTCTGTCAAATGCCTTTCTTATCTTTGCCAGAAGTTCCTTGGCATGCATTGTATTCTCAATTGATTGTTTTCTGCTTTCCAGGGATTTTATGCTTTCAGAAAGATCATCAACGCTTCTTTTAATGGATTCTATCTTTCCCTTCTTGCCATAGATCGATTTCATGCTTTCAGTTATACGGTTTTCTGTTTCTTTGCGCTTCATCTCGTAAAGTTTCTCCTCTCCCATGATATGATCGTACTGTGAAGCAGTTTCCTTCTCTTCAGAAATTCTCCTATCGATCCTTTCAACCTCATCCTGTTTTGACCTGATCATGGCCTGCAGGCTCTGGAACTGCGAATCCTTTTCATTTGCCATCCTGTATTCATTTTCCAGTTCAGCCAGATCACTCTCATTTTGCCTGGCTATACCGGGAATCTTCATTTCAACTGTGGAGATGAAATCATTAATTTCTCCAAGTGTTTTCCTGTTATTCTCCAGATCTTGCCTGATTGCGCTGATATCTGTTCTCCCAATTTCCAGCATTAAAGACCTGTACGTATCTTCGTATTCCCTCATGGATTCCAGATCCATATTCGCAAGTTCCTCCTTCAGCCTTAAATACTCTTCATGAATTTTCTCCAGCCTTTCGAAACCGGAAAGTAATTTTTCAAGATCGTCTTTCCTGTTTTTTACCGTTTCAGATTTCATCAAGAAACCGTGCACCACAGGTGAATCAAGAAATTTTAGAAGAATCTCTTTTTTTCTCTGAATGCTGGAGAGATCCTCCGCTTTTTTTCTTAACATACGGATCTCCTCGTCCTTCCTGCTTATTTCGATCCCGTAGTGTTCGACTATGCTTTCGGCCTTTTCCGATCCAAGGCTTGTACCGCAGACAGGGCATATGCCTTTTCCATTCAGCATCGACGAATATTCACTTAAAAGCTTCTTATCCCTTTCATCTTCCTTTATCTTAATTTCTGTCTCCTTTATCTCATCCTGGATCTTCTTATTTTCAGCATTTTCTTCGTTTCTTGCATTTTCAATTGCCTGTTCATCCGGGTTCTCTATGCCCGTCTTATCAAGAATGGACTTTTTAAGGCCTTCCAGGTCTCTGTTGAGATCTGATATATCACCATTAAGCTTATTTATCCTGTCGCTTTTTACCGTATAATCCCTTTCGTCGCCCTCTATTTCCTTCAGCCTCTGGTCTATGGCATTTTTCCTCTGGATGAGATTCTGATAATCATTGTGCTTCTCCTTCAGGGCTTCAAGATTCCTGATATTTTTTTCGTGGTTCTCAACCTGCTTCTCAAGATTTGAGATCGTCTCCATGACCGACTTCCTTTTATCCGCATAGGCAAAATATTTCCTGGCATCCTGCCTGTTTATGAATAGGCTGTTTTTTTCTATCTCCTGTTTCCTCCTGACAAAATCGGAAATCTTATTCCCTTCCGAAACTAGCCTTTCTATTTCCTTCATGGCCTTTGATCTGTCGGCCTCGTCCTTTTTCATGTTATCCCTGATCGTTTCGATCTTGGCGATCTGCTTTCGGAGGTTTTCGATATTGCTGTCTATACCGTTTAGATCCGCGGACATCTTTTCCTTGATCTTTTCCTCTTCGTGAACTTCTGATTCAAGTGTATTAATCGAATCCGTATACGTTTTTATCCTGCTTCTGGCCTCATCGATCTGTAAAACTATATCATCGTAACCGGACGTTTCCTTTTCAAGTTCATCGATCGGATCCTTAAGCTTTTCATAGATTCTTGTCAGTATATCTATCCCGAGTATCCTGTCAAAGAGATCCTTCCTTTCCCTCGGGTCCCTTGAAATGAGGTAATCCATCTCACCCTGGCCCACGAAAACTGAATTGAGAAACAGATCCTTGCTTATTCCTATCTTCTCCTCTATCGCACGATCCACGTTTGTTATTCCTGTGGCAATTACATTTCCATCCTCTGACAGGGTTGCATCCCTTTCCGTGCTTTTTCCCCTGATATTGAGGAATCTCCTGATCTCATAATCATGTGAATTGTTTTTGAATTTGAGCTGGACTTCAAGTTCACGGGACCCCTTCCTTACAAGTTCCTGTATGGATTTTCCCCTCTTCTCCCCGAACAATGCATATTTCAGTCCATCAACTATGCTTGATTTCCCTGCGCCATTATTGCCTATGATTATATTCACTCCCTTTTCAAAATATATTTCGGTTTCAGCGTGAGAGATGAAATTTTTGAGTCTTAGGCTTTCTATTATCATTGTTTTTCACCCAGAAGGAATTTATTCACGGATGAAACGTCATCGTCCTTCATAAACCTGTATACCTGCATTGCCTTATCCACTATATCCTCGTCCTTGAAGAAGGCCCTGAAATATTCCACCAGTTCACCGACGCTTGTCCCTATCTGCGGAATCTCTTCCGGCCTTATGATCTCAGGCCTCCTGAATATCGCATTATTAAAGTTAAGAAGCTGTCTATCGATCTCCTCACGGCTTACATCCCCGTATACTTTAAGCGAAATCAACGGCTTCTTTGTGCCTATTTTATCTATATACCTTTTAATCGCAGTGTTTATCTCATCCATTAAATTCTTCACATCGCTCTCTATCTCGAACTGGTATCTTGGACTTTTAAGGGTTATCCTCGTCAGATCGGCATTTCCGTTTTCCAGGGAAATAAAGTTCACGCCCTTCCCGTTCCTAAGAAAACCCTTTATTTCATTCGTGCTTTTTATTTCAGTCGATCCGGGATAGGAAAAAACCGGGCCCCTTTTATCCACAAGAAAATCATGGATGTGCCCGAAAGCGAGATAAGAATAATTGAGCGGGAGATCGCTGTACTTTGCATCACACTGATCCGGATTGAAGAACGGATCTATTGCCTGATGGGAAAGCAGTATCGAATCCTTATGGCCTTCAGCGATCGAGGAGGCCACATTATATTCATTTATCAGCTGGGTTTTTCTGTACCCCCTCATATTCGATATGCCGGTTATAAGTATTTCCTTTCCATCGATTCTGGCTGAGGTGCTTTGGGCTCCGTCCTCTCCAAGAAGTTTAGCTCCGAGAAAATCAAAGATCTTTATCGCAGGATCTGTATTCCTCTTCGGCCTGTCATGATCACCGAGTATTGTATAGAACGGGATACCATGATCGTTAAGCTTTCTCATCCCGTTTTTGAATACCACAAGTGCCCGGTTTCCCGGAATCCACGAATCGAAGAGGTCGCCAGTATGCACAACAAAACTCACGTGTTCGTTTACCGAAAGGTCGACGGCTTCGCTGAAAGCATCATAAAAATCATTCTCCCTTTCATCCATCATGTATTGCCTGCTTCCCAGGTGTGTATCGGACATATGAATAAACTGAACCATGGACCATCACTCCAGGAGCTTCCTCGCATGCTGCATTATATCTTCCGGTTTATCTTTTTTTTCAGCCTCTTCACGTGATCTCTTAAGCAGTTCGGTTATATCTATATCCGATCCGCCCTCCTCGGTTTCCCTTCCCCTTATTTTCACTATCACAGGCATCTTTACGATTTCGCCCACCAGTATGGCTTCACCGGTATCAAGCGATGGGAGGTCATCCATCAGGCTTTCGCTGATGTTTTCGCTGCTTTCAAGAATTGCTCTCTGATCTGAAGGATTCGTAACTCGTAAAATTATCTGCGAATTGCACTGGCTCAGAACGTCCTGATCGATCTTGCCCGGCCTCTGCGTTATCACGACAAGGAATACGCCGAACTTTCTGCCCTCTGAAGCTATCTTCCTTATCTGGTCAAAGAGAAGGCCAGATACACCCCCTGGCCTATTTTTTGCAGAAGGCACGAAATTATGGGCCTCCTCTATGAATATGAAAACCGGATACTCGAAGGATGATGATGTCTTCATATCATAAGACTGGCTTATGACCCTGTAGGCAAAATAGTTTGCAAGGCTCTGGTCGAGCCCGGAAAGATCTATTACACTTAGCTGCGAAGGTGAAAGGTATTCGCTCACATCAGTGCTCCGTAGCCCGAATATCTGCCTGATCCTTCTGAGGTACTTTATTCTCGCTGCTATCTTTCCCTCAGAATCTATTTTTTCAGCCGATCTTATGAAGTCGTCCACATCCTTTGATCCGGACATTTTTTCAAAGGAATCCTTAACTATTTTCGAGAGATTTGTATAATTTTCCTTTACGCCCATAATCTCGGAAACTTCGTCCGGATTCAGGTCCTGGAAGCGTATCGTGAAATCGCTTACCTTTCCAAGCCTGTCCATGTAGCGTCCGGTGCTCAGCGGCGTCCTGAAAACCTTTATTCTTTCCCTGTAAAGCGGGTTTTTGCTGTTCTTCATAAGTACATAATCTGCATGCGGATCGATTACTATGATTGATCCTCCTTTCTTGAGTATCTCTTCCATTATCACGCCGGCAGTATGGCTCTTTCCAGCACCGGTCTGTGCAATTATTGCCAGGTGCCGTCTCAGTCCGTTTATATCCGCCGAAACATTAACCTCCGGATTATCTGTCAAATGGCCTATATTCAGCGCTTTTTCATCAGAAACACTGAATATAGTGCCGAGGATCTCTTTTGTTGCCCTTCTTACCGGGATGCCGGCCCTTATGAGGTACCTCGATCGTTTTATATTCCCGTTCCCGGGTATTCCGAGTATCCTTACCTCGCAGATATCAACCGCATCGTTTATACCTGTATCGGTATACCTTCTTATGCTTCCATAGTCAAGGTGGTCGGTAAGCAGATCGCTTTTTGATATCAGATCTTCTATCCTCCCAAGTATGATTTCCTTGTTGACCTCAATATACACGTATTCCCATTTCATTATGCCAGAATCCGGTGACATAACGAAGGAAAAAAAATCAGATTTGCTGTTCCCTATCGTATATCCTATTTCATAGCCTGAGTCTTGCACGTCTTTCACCTCTTGTTTCATAGAATGTTATTCCGGTTTCCCTCTCGAATGTCTTCATATAGAGGTTTTCCACCTCTGAGCTCTTGAATTTTACAATATTATCTATTTCCGACAGCCATATATTATGTGTCCTGTAACCCCCATATGCCCAGAAAAGCATGGGAATTACCGAATCAATTTCCAGTCCGTCACGGGTAACAACATCAACCCTGATCGGAAGATCATTTACGTCCGGCATGATGTCAAACGAATGTACCACCATTTTCAGGTTTCCAACCCTTTCGTTTTTCATTATGCTCTTCGTATACCCTTTGGATTTTGCTAGAGATTTCACTATGTAATGATCCGTATGCCCGGAAAGTCTCTCACGATCCGTGAATTCACGGTTATCCATCTTTTCAAGCATAGCGTCCCTCAGGGCTACGGATCTTGAACTCTTGGACATGAATATGAATTTCGTTCCTTTAGAGAATCCTTTCTCAAGCATGCTTTCAAGATTCCTGTAATACCTTGACATATAATCTTCGTATCCTGCTGGAACGTCCTTCACATTCCCGTGGCTTATGCGGCCGAGAAAGGATCCATCGACAAATGCAAATCTGACATCATCCCTTTCTATAGCCTTTTTCAGTGAGAGATGTTCGGAATTTTCCATCAGAAGTATCGTAAAGTTTCTAACACTCTCAGGGTCTATCCTTATTATGTCAGATTTGAAATCAACGTATACATTGTCAGAAACCTTCGTATAGGCACGGACCATTGTGAAAACGGATCCCATATAAAGTTCCCTTGTGAACTCACTGCTGTCCGTGGCGCTTATCTTTCCATCATACCTGAAATCTGTTTCGGAATCGTAATTTATATAGAAATCCTTGAAGACATCTCCGTAGTAACGCTGCATCTCGGAATCGCTTCCGATCAGGAGTGAATAGTTTATGTTCTTTTTTTCATCCCTTAAGTATCTTAAAAAATCCTCATAGTCGCTTTCGTCAAACCTCATTCCATGAAATATGCACAGGTAATTTAAAAACATATCCAATGATGGCGTGGATATCCGATATGTTTTTATCTGACAGTTATGTATTCGAAACGTGATACCATGAGAATTGCGCTGATAGGTCTCGGTATAATGGGTTCCCGCATATCATTTAATCTTTACAAGGCGGGAATGATCAATGAAGTCTACGACAGGAAACCTGAAAAGGCCAGGGAGTTTTCCGGGAAATACGGAATAAAGTACGATGAAAAGATCGAGAACGTGGTAAAGGACAACGACGTCATAATAACCGTCCTTTACAACGACGATTCGGTTAACGATGTATATGAAAGGATCATCCCCTATTCAGGCAATAAAATTTTTGTAGATATGTCAACAATATCACCGGAAACTTCGATATCGATATCTGAGAAGGTAAGGGAACATAACGGCCTTATGTATGATGCGCCGGTTATAGGCACATCAGTCATGATTGAAAATAAAACTGCAAATATACTTGTGGGCGGTGACATTTCAAATTTTGAGGATATTAAAAAAATACTCATCAATACGTCAGCGAACGTAATATATATCGGAAATAACGGATACGGGCTTTATGCAAAGCTCATGAATAACCTGTTCCTTGGAACATATATATCAACGCTGGCAGAATCTTTTGTATTCGGTGAAAAGATGGGACTTGACGATAAGACAATATCTGAAATATTGCTGAAATTCTCAAACGTCAGGTCTCCAACATCGGATCTAAAGGTTCCGAAAATGACAGGCAGGGATTATTCAGTACAGTTTTCAGTGAAAAATATGCTGAAGGATCTCGAAATAGTGCAGGAAGAGGGAAGGAAGCATCATATCCCGCTTCCGGAATCGGCAATTGGATCACAGATGTTCAGGGCGGCAATGGCTGCAGGATATGGAGAAGAAGATGCAGCATCTGTATTCGAAATATACAGGCTACTTGCTGAAAAAAGGAAATAATCCTTCGTGAATATCAGTATCCCATTAGGATCCTCATAACATGCAAAGGTGGCATGTGCAGCGGTACAAACAGGATCACATTTAGAATGAAGAATATTAGAACAGCCATGAATACCGTGAGTATGGCCATATAAAAAGACTCAAGCCACCCGACACGGTAAACACTTTTGAATACTCCGAGGACTCCGATAAAACCTATCAAGCCGCCCACGAAGGGCGTAAAGAATGAGAACAGGAAAAAAAAGACGAAAAACACAATGGAAGCCAGCATCATTGAGGCAAGGGCCTGCCCCATTGATGCACGCTTGCCAACTATAGCCTTTGATGCAAGCCATAATGGAATGGAAACGATTATCCAGACGACCAGAATCGAAATTATAAAGGAAATTGCAGCTATTATCATTAAGCCGGATAATTTTATCCTTTATTTAAATATTCATAAAATATGAAAACAGTTGAACTTCAATAATTACTTTTTTACGTGGCTCTCAAGAAACAGGTTCAGGTATGGATAAAGCGATGTCATGATCTTATTCTCGGCCTTTTTAAGATGTTCCTGCATGGTCGAATCTGAGATGCCATTTGCTTCAGCAACATCTTTGAGATCAGCCTTTCTCGGTATGGAATAATAGCCCATGCTTATAGAGCTTATGATGTAACGGATCTGTTTTTCAGTCATTCCTGAAAAAAGATCTGAGATGGATAAAGTGTAAACATCCCTGACAAGCTCCGGATCGATCGATCTCTTCATGCTTATATTCGCCTTGCCTATTTCCGTGAAATCCTTGAAGAGTGAATCTATATTTTCTGATGTTGGCGATATTACTGTCAGGTTCTCGCCCCCATTTTCATAGGAAACCGGGGCCTGCCAGAGCAGATTTTTGGATTCTGCCATCCTTATGGTTGAATTATGGATATTGCATCTGCACGATATCATAACGGCCATGCTGTTTTTACTCACAGATTTGTACACTACACTTGTTTCAAGCGCCTTCTCAACCTCAGGGAGATAATTCTCTACTTTCTTCAGATCGCTTTCTTCACCGTAAAATTCCACATAATCAACGGCTGAATTGCACCATCTGTAGAATTTCACACCGGGAAATAACTTCGAAAGACTGCAAAAAGGCAGATCGTTATCAAGATGGATCTTTATTTCTTCCATACTGCCGGTTTATACCGGTTATAAATATATACCTTACTCCATGATATTGAATCAGGTGAAATATATGGTTGACATAATTGTAGAACACAGGTGGAAAGAAAAGAACCAGGACGCAGCCTTCAAGGTTGTTGGAAATATAATAGACATGGCAAAGAACGGGTCTTTGCCAGCAGGGTTTTCACTGAAATCAGTCAACGTGATTGGCAGTGAAAGAATGGCCATATGCAACTGGGAAGCTCCAAGCCTCAATGATTTTAAGGGTCTTATAGAGAAGGTAAATCCTCCAACAAAATACGAAGTTTTTGAATCACAAAAATTATTCTGAACTTCTTCTATTTTTTGCGGATTTCCCGCATCTTTTTTTAAAAATCAGCTCATATTATTTAGATAGCATTCCAGGCTGGATTTCTGGCAT
>JAVRLU010000030.1:6877-15011 GCA_031961165.1 Thermoplasmataceae archaeon | reverse complement strand
TCAAAACGTCTTCCGGTCAATTTTCCTTTACGTAATCCCTTTGCCCTCTAGCTTCTACAACGTCTCCAAAGTATGAAAGCATGGTTGTCGCATAGATGCCCTTCCCAAGGATGAAATCTACCGTAGCATCGCCTGTTATCTTGAAATTTACAGGCTTGGCGGATATGATCCTCCTGTCTCCCTTTGAGGAAAGATAAGGGTATTCCCTGTTTCTGAAATCCTGCGGGGAAACTTTCTCTTCTTCCAGTATCCGGCTTTCAATATCCCCAAATTCAGTCCTGTCCGGATAAACCTCATATCCCACGACCGGAAGTGAAACAGCAACTTTATCCTCATTCAGAAACTGCTGTATCCTCTCTAAATTAAACGTGTTTACTGAGATCGGTGCTTCCTTGTCAGGATTGAAATAGCTGTCTATCCTGTAAACTGTATCCCCTGGAATGACCTTTTTAAGGCCGTAAAGTTTAATTCTCTCTTCAAGGAAACGGTTATAAATGTAAGACTGGAACGCATGGACAAACATGATTGAAAGGTCCCTTGGAAGCGTCGAAAAAGCATCCTTGAATGTGCTTTCCCTTCCGTAATAGGCAATGAGCGCCCTTTCATATCCGAGTCTTGCAGGAAATTCCTTAAGCGCCTTTGAATAATCCCTGGTTTCTATG
This sequence comes from Thermoplasmataceae archaeon, assembly GCA_031961165.1. Classification (GTDB taxonomy): domain Archaea; phylum Thermoplasmatota; class Thermoplasmata; order Thermoplasmatales; family Thermoplasmataceae; genus JAVRLS01. The sequence continues at coordinate 14,349 of JAVRLU010000030.1, read as the reverse complement.
AATTCCCTGCGGTATCCTTCCGTATCAAATTTCTCATCATAAATATATTTTTCAACTGCCTTTTCGTATTCTCCCATGACAATAAGCCTTCCAATTTCATGGGTGTTTTTCCTGAAGGAACCGAAGCGCTGGACTCCAAAATAGTTTGGGAACCCGCCATTTTCCATCATTTCATTATATTTTTTTCTGATCGTATCATTATCGATTCCGTACATTTTTATTGTGAACCTGTTCGCTTCGAGGTCTCCTAGCTTTAAGAAATGATCTGACCTGAAGGCATCGATCACGTTCGAATCAGGAATATTGATTGATTTTGCATCTACGGGGGCATTTATGCAGAAATACTGGATCTTTACTGCGTTTTTGTCCTTGGTTCCGGCGTATGTTATTCTCTTCCTGCTTATCCTGAGTGTCCTTGCCAGGGTGATCAGGAATTTATTGGTGTCCCAGTCCCTTATCATGAATTTTATAATCGTGTATTTTCCATTCTCGTTCCTTTCAATACTGGAAATTTCCTCAACAACAAAATCCTCTGGCCGGCGTTTTATCTCTATTTCCATTTCTGTGTCCCTGCCCCTTATTCTATGATATGCCATGCGCAGCATTTAATTATCGCAAGAATATCTAAACCGTTATCCTGAATTTTACAAATACTGATCATTTCCGTATCCCTTAACTAACCTTCCCTAGTAGTATTTTATGATCCTGTAAAGGTTATCCCTCTCCATTGGAATCATGCCAATATCCCTTATGCTGTTTATTATAGTCTCTTTCCTGAGATTGCCTACCTGTTTCCCTGTGGCCGGAATAACTTTCTCGTCATATATCGTTCCGCCCCAGTCGTTTGCTCCGTATATAAGTGCGAGCTGCCCCATCTCCGTTCCGTTGGTCAGCCAGGAACTCTGTATTACCGGGAGCTCGTAATTGAAAAAGATTCTCGCAATAGCTATATTCCTCAAAACATCCTCTCCGCCGGAACGCCATTTAATGACACCTTCACGGTAAAGTTCCGTATTTTCAGGTTCCATGTTCCAGGCGGTGAATGAGAGGAATCCATGGTATTTTTTCTGGAGATTCATTATCGACATGAGATGGTTTGCCTTGTCTTCTGTGCTCTCTATGTGACCGTAAACCATTGTTGCGGTTGTCTTTACGCCCAGCCTGTGTGCTGTTTCCATGATCTCGATCCACTGTTTTCCGCTGCCTCTGGGCCTTCCAAGTTTCACTCGCGTTTCCTCACCCAGGATTTCTGCGCCGGCCCCGGGTATGGTTTCAAGCCCGCTTTCCTTCAGGACTTTTATCGTATCTTCATAACTCATCCCGGTCTTTCTGGATATGAAATTTATTTCTGCAGCTGAAAGCCCGTTAATACCCACATCAGGAAAAGCTTCCCTTATCCTCCTGAACAACCCGGTGTAATAATCAAGTTCAAGTGACGGATTAACGCCACCCTGGATAAGGATCTGCTTGATTCCAAGAGGATAGTATTTCCTGATCTCATTTATGACATCATCAGCTGACATAAGGTATGAATCTGGCTCCTTTCCTGTCCTGTAAAATGCGCAAAATTTGCAGCGCACGTTGCATATGTTTGTGTAATTCAGAATTATGTTGGATACAAAGGATACATATTTCCCTGAGATAGAATCTGTGACCATCCTGGATATCTTCCCAAGATCTGAAAGATCGGCTTCATCGTACATAAATATGATATCGTCCAGATCCATCTGTTCTTTCTTCCTGATCTTTTCAAGCAGTTTTTCCGAATATGGAGACTGAAGCATGCATCCACATGGCTAATTCCGTATTAACATTTATTATCAATAAAACCCATTTATATAATAAACGTATATATTTGTGCTGAAACAAGTTAAAACGCCTGCTTTAAAAAATAAAAATATATGGTATCCGTGGAAAATCATTATTCCGGTGAGATCCTCCACGTCGCAAGATCGGTTGCATTCGTGATCAAACGATCTGCAAGAATAAACTGTTCAGACGTGGATGTAATACCAGCCCTCCTGCTGCCTCCTGATGATCTCTATGAAGCCTCCCTGAGGGGTCGGAGAAACACCCGGCAGGAGATTTTCCGGTTTTATGTGGTTCATTTCCATGGACGTCCTGCATGCCATGACTATTACCTTCTTTTCATCAAGCAGCGGCTTGATCATTTCTTCATTTGTTGTTGCAACTATTGCGCTTTCAAGAAATACAACCTCTATGGTTTCCACATCCTTCAAGACAGCTATGTGGGTTCCGACTATGTTTCCCATTGGAATTTTTTCCTTCTCTGAGACCTGTATTATTACTTTCATGAAAAGCATATTATTAATATGAATTTAAAGTTTTTTAATCATGATCATGATTAATTTATTATTAGCATGCCTTATGAGTTCTATAGATTATGCATCATTGCCCGGGCTGAATGAAGCTCCGGAGAATATCAAGATCACTGTAAAATGAAGGCAAGAATGAAAATGCAGCCATTTCAGCCGCTTAAATCAAATACTCATGCCGGAAATAACGGAATCATAGGATTTGTAAAGAAGTATAAGAAGCGATGTAAGCGTTGGCCTGTGTTTTCTTGACCATTCTATATCCTTGTTCATGTAGGCAAGATGCTTGTCCATCTTCTTATTCTTGCAGTAGTTCCCCCCTTTGCGGTATTCGTTTATGTTCTTTGTTATTGTTTCCAGCAGTTCCCTTGGGATATCATTAATCTCATACCTCAACTGGAGCATCCTTATGTCTGCATCATATGTCGCGTTAACAATATCCTCCCTTTTCATCCACTGCGTGTCGTAGTCCAAAAAGTCGAACCATGTCCTTCCCTTATCAAGGATGTTGTATATGCCGGCAATTGAACGTGCATAAACATTTATCCCGTAGGTTTCTGATTTCTCGTACCATAGCGATCCGGGATCGACGAAGGGCGCTATTGGTGATATGAAGGTGCTCAGCTTCATTCCGTTCCCGTTGTATTTCTTCATAAGCTTACCTGCGTATTCGGTACTCAGCATAACTTCGTCCCTCGTCTGGTGTGAAATTCCTATTGAAAAGTAGACGTCGAATTTCTTTCCCCCGTATTTTTTTGCGTATTCGATCGATTTCTCCATATCAGAATTCTTATATCCGCCCTTGTTCCATGACCTTATCTTCTCATCCTGCGTTTCCGGGGATATTTCCGCCGAGAAATCAGGGAAAGCCCTGCTGAGCTGTTTTATGTATTCCTCACCGAAAGGCTTGAAATATTCCGTGAGAAGCGGAACGTCAATTCCATGATCTTTCACGCATTTGAACAGTTTTTCATAATAGAGCGGCCCAGCAAGATTCAGGTCGCCTGTCATGAAAACCGGGGAACCGAGTATATCCTGTGAAAGCTTTATTTCGGATGCTACCTTGCAAGGATCACGGAAGGCATAGTCAAGCATGAAGTTGTTTCTGTAGCTGAAATTTGAACCGCCGCAGAAACCGCAGTTAAGCTGGCATCCTCTCTCAATCATTGTGAAGCCCTCGGGATTCTTAATCCAGTCGGCGTATGGAAGATGTCCCTTCACATCGTGGTATTTTATGGCGTTTTTAAGTAAAGCCTCATAATTAAAAAATACATTGTCGAGCCCCTTCTTGAAGTCAAAACGCGGGTTTTCCCTTATCATGCCGTTTTCCCTGTAGACAAGGCCCGGAACATTCTGGAGGTTCTTTGATCCTTCAATTTCCTCGGCTAGCTTCATTATTCCATATTCCTGGAAATCGCCGGACATTACGAAGTCAATGAAATCGTAATTCTTTATAATCTCCTTCCTGTAATACGTGGACGAGTACCCTCCCATGACAACGTATGAGTTTGGATGCAGCCTTTTCACGATTCTGGCGAGATTTATGGCCCCATGGGTGTGCGGAAGCCAGTGGAGATCTATTCCATATATATCAGCCTCTATGCCCTTAAGGTACCTCTCAGGATCAAAATGATCGGACTGAAGCATCCTGACTGCAACGTTTGATATCCTTGCGTCGTAGCCATTGGATACAAGGTAGCTGAGCATGCTCACGAAACCGACAGGATACATCTCAAATATAGGGGTTGACGGGACAACATCGCTTATTGGCCCCGGATCTATATCCCTCTTCCTGAAGTCATAGATGGATGGTGGATGTATAAAATCAACGTTTATGTTCATACAGAAAATGATTGCCGTGAACTATAAAAATTCAATGTAAGATCATATGCTTCATATTAACATTTATCCTATCTTCGTGTATCTAATCCTTAAATAGTATCTACGAATTATAGAACAATGTTTGATTCTTATTCCGTAGACTACTGGTACGAAGCAGCAAAGGACGGGCGTATTCCGTATAAAGATGCCCTCGGCCTCATGGACCTTGATCTTTTCGATCTGATGAAGATAGCCAACAGGCTTACGGCAGCACAGGTCGGGAATACGGTTACGTATGCCGTATCTTATAATATAAACTACACAAATTACTGCACCGCAAGCTGTCCCATATGCGCTTTTTATGTTCCCTACAAGGCGAAGAGGCTTGGAAAGGGATACGAACTGACCGCTGATGATATAAGGCGTGAGGCCATTAAGGCGAAGGAAAAAAACGTCACTGAAATACACATTGTTGGAGGCTTTAATCCCGATCTTTCAATAGAATATTACGAGAACATGTTCCGTACGATCAGGTCCGTGCTTCCGGACGTCGCAATAAAGGCGTTCACGATTCCGGAAATAGACTTCATAGCAAGAACCACCGGAAACTCGATAAAGGAGATAATCGAGCGCTTCAAGGCAGCCGGAATGAATGCGCATACGGGAGGCGGAGCCGAAATATTCGATGAAAATGTGAGAAAACTCATAACCACTCCGGAGAAAATATCTGGTGAGAAATGGCTTGAAGACGCGAAAATAATACACAGCCTGGGCATAATGGGCAATTCAACCATGACATACGGCCATCTTGAGACGTGGGAAAGCATAATCGATCATATAATAAGGCTTAGGGAAAACCAGATTGAGGTTCCCGGGTTCCTTTCGTTCATCCCGCTTAAATTCAGCCCCGAGAATACCCCGCTCCTGAAATCAGGCCGTGTGAAGGGCCCGGCAACACCTGACAAGGACCTGAAGGTCATAGCCTTAGCTAGGATACTTGCCGGAAAATACATAAAAAACATTAGCGTTTACTGGGTCGCAATAGGAAAGCTTGTGGCTCAGGTGGCAATCAACGGCGGTGGAAACGATCTTGTCGGTACCGCATACAGCGAAAAGGTTTTCGGTGCAACAGACAGGCGCGAGGCAACATCGACCGAGGAACTTGACGATATAATAAGGCGCACAGGAAAGATACCTGCAAGAAGGGATACATTCTACAATATCAAAGAGTACGCATGATATCACTTATCAATTTTTCACACAGTGATCCGCTTGCGGATGCATTCGGTAACGATGTAAACGTCAGGAGAGAGAATCCTTTCAGGAATATTTCAATGGTGCTGGACGGCACAGTTGATATTGCCATGGTTTCTCTTCTTTCGTATATTGAGAACAGGAATTCGTTATACCTGCTGAAAACGGCAAACATACACAGCAGGCGCGAGACCCTGTCGACCATTCTCGTTTCCCGGATCGGATACATAAAGGATACGATGGAAATATCCGTTACAGCCAACACAAGGACGACGGAATTTTACCTTTTGAGGATACTGGATGCACTCGGACTCAGGTATAAGATCGTACATTCCAGCAAGACCGAGGCATCCGATCTCCTTGGGGAATCTGATTATGCCCTCGTAAATGGAGATGAGGCAATGAAGGTATATGGCACGGATCTCCATATAATAATGGATGTCGGGCTTCAATTTTCATCACTTTACGGCCTTTATCCTGTATATGCAGTTACGGTCTCAAGGAACGATGCAGATACCAGTGAAATTGACAGGGCCGTGAAGATGTCTTCAAATTTCAGGGCAGCAGATGCCGAAAAACTTTCAAAAAAGATCGGAATAGGCATAAATATAGCAAAAAAATATTACGATTCCATTGAGTACGGTTACAGCCCGCAGGTCGAAAAAACTATAGAATACGTTCTTTCTTTTTTTGATTAATATTTATGTATTAGTTTGCCCTTACATTCGCATGTATAAGGATAAATTCACGAAGATAAGGGAAGGATACACTTTTGATGATGTTCTTCTTCTGCCAATGCATACGTCAGTGGAACCCAAGAATGTGGATATATCTTCAAAGCTTTCAAGGCACATACAACTTCGCGTTCCGATAGTAAGTTCACCGATGGATACTGTAACCGAGGACAGCATGTCAATTGCCATGGCCCGTTACGGCGCAATCGGTATAATACACAGGAACCAGCCCATGGAATCGGAAGTCGATATGGTCAAAAAGGTGAAACGGCAGGAGACGATAATAATAAGAAACGTTCATACTATAACGCCGGAAACCACAGTTGAAGTCGCAAGAACACTGATGAAAACGCACAACATAGCTGGACTCCCGGTCGTAAAAGATGACAAGCTTGTCGGTATAGTCACAAAGAGGGACCTTGAATTCGCTAAAAACGGCATGGAGGTCAAGGATATAATGGTGAAGGATGTCATCAGTGCAGAGGATAATATTGACATAGATGAAGCAATAGATATACTTCACAGGCACAGGATAGAGAAGCTTCCATTGGTCGATAAAAACGGAAAACTTGTCGGGCTTATAACTGCGAAGGATATTATGACCAGGCAGAAATTCCCGTATGCCACAAGGGATAGTGAGGGCAGGCTTATGGTTGGCGCTGCAGTTGGGCCATTCGATATTGACAGGGCTAAGGCACTTGTCTCTGCCGGCGCAGGAGTCATCGTAATAGACACAGCCCATGCCGACAACCAGAACGTCCTCTCATCGATAAGGAAGATGAGGAAGGAAATCGATGTTGATATAATAGCGGGAAACATTGCAACAGCAAAGGCTGCAGAGGACCTTATAGCATGCGATGTCGACGGCCTGCGTGTTGGCATAGGCCCGGGATCAATATGTACGACGAGGATAGTAGCTGGCGTAGGTGTTCCTCAGCTTACTGCTATTTCTGATGTTGCCGACGTTGCGTCCGGGAACGGTGTTCCGGTTATAGCGGACGGAGGAATAAGGTATTCAGGCGACATAGTAAAGGCAATAGCCGCAGGCGCAGATACGGTCATGCTCGGTTCCATGCTTGCCGGTACCGAGGAGAGCCCTGGAAAGGAGATGATCATAAACGGCAGGAAGTACAAGTCGTACCGTGGCATGGGATCTATAGGGGCAATACAGACCGGAATTTCTGACAGGTACAGCAAGCTCGGAGGCGGGTTTATAGCAGAAGGTGTCGAGGGAGCAGTTCCCTACAGGGGGAGGGTCGACGAAGTGCTTTTCCAGCTTGTCGGAGGACTCAGGACAGGAATGGGCTATGTTGGAGCTGAAAATATA
>JAVRLU010000030.1:0-6777 GCA_031961165.1 Thermoplasmataceae archaeon | reverse complement strand
CAGATATCAAACGTCAGCTGATAATTCTGCTGAAAAATATGCGGATCCAGAGTGATCCGCATTTCCCAGTTTAAGTTAAAGATTTATAGTTGCGGATGATCTGAACTCATGATAGTGCACGATAAATATACTTCAGAGGTATTCGCGGAATTTCCGAATCCGCGGGATCAGGAGGATCTCCTCAAAAGGGCCAGGGATGCAGGGAATGAGCTTTCAGCCCTTTCAGAAGACGAAATAAATGCCATCCTCAATGATCTTTTCAGCATTATGAAGAAAAGAAGATCCGAAACTGCGTCTACGATTACCGCTGAAACCGGAAAGCCGTTATCGTATTCCAGATCGGAAAGCGAAAGGGTTGAAAAGATCTCACGGGAAATTCACATGCCCACGCATGTAACGGGAAGATGCACCCTTTCATCCGCATCTCCCCTGGGAACCGGGGCAATCTTTACAGATTTCAATGAGCCTTTTCTTACGGCATCGTTGCAGGCCATACCCGCTGTGTCGCAGCGTAATTCTGTCATTATACTTCCATATGAAGAGACGTCGGCTTCATCTCACCTTCTGGCCAGGATGTTCGAGGAAGCCGGATTTCCAGCGGGTTCGATTCAGGTATCCCCTGATACCGGTATAGCGGAAAATGGTAGTGTTTCTTTTATAAGCTCAATATCCGGCAGGAAAATTGAAACTCACAGGAATGTCAAGCGATACTTTGAGGAACCAGGGATATCGGTTACGCTTGTATGGAAGGATACGGATCTTGACTTCGCTGCGAACGTTTTTTCAAGAATTGCCCTTGAGAACAGGTTCATAAGGGATCAGGAACTGGTAGTTGCAGAGGATTCGTTTGAATACTTCATAAACGCCCTGAAGGAAGAGTTCATGAAGAAGCGAATGGGAAACCCGGCTGATTACGGCACCGATATAGGCGTCGTAACATTTCCATCGGAGGCACAGAAAGCCTCAGAAATCATCAGCAATGCTTTATCCAGGCGTAACCTCCTTTACGGAAATGAGATAAAGGGAAATGCTGTTCCGCCAGCGATATTCATGGACGATTCAATAGATATACCGAACCCGGTCTATGCCCCGGTTTTCAAGGTAGCCGTGGCAAAATCCATTGAGGATTCAATACGTAACATAAATGCGGCAGGGCCGGTGCAGTTAAACATATTCACATCAGACCTCAATGCCGCAAGAATGATTTATGAGAAAAGCAGCGCAAGATCGACTTACATAAACGATATTGGCAGCTATATTCATGACATAAACAATTATTCATTTGACCGGAGATGCATATTCGGGTGCTGAGTCATTTCTTTGATGACAGGTAGATTCCGGCGCTCATAACCGCGAAACCTGCTATTGAAACGGGTTTTATCAGTGTGTGCAGCATGACGAAGCTGAAAATTACAGAAAGCGCTGGGACCATGAAGAAATATGATGATATCGACGTTACTTTATATTTTGCGTACAGCTGAAGGTATATGAAATAGGCTACCGCTGTACCCAGCGATCCCATATATACCATTATTAGAACAAAATTCACGTTGATCAATCCCGCATTGATCCCGCCGGTAAAGAGCGTCATGATAAATACGACCGGAATCGCATATAAAAGCTGCATCGAATTTACCGTTGACGGATCGTATCTCTTGAAATATTTCTTGTAGTATATCGTTCCAATGGACCAGCTTATTGCGCCAAGCATGAGGAATATTAAACCCGCATAGTTGCTGATGCGCAGGTTCCCGGCGAATATAACGATGAGCCCGGCGAAGCCTAAAACCGTACCTATTATATTATAAAGCCTTGCCTCCTCGTTCAGCGTGAAGTATGACATGACTGTAACGATGAGGGGATACGAATAGATCACTATTGAGGTCATTGATGCGTTCACTGTGGTTTCACCGATAAACCACAGGATCATGAAGCCGGTAATGTTGAAAAGCGAGAGTATGAAAACCTTCGCATTTTCCCTCAGGCCACGGGGAAAATGGAATCCCCTTCCGAAAAGCAGTATAGAAAACAGGGCGCCAAAAAGAACCCTGTAAAGGAGTATTGAAAATGCCCCGTCGTACAGAAGTGCATATTTGACCATCACATAGTTCAGGCCCCAGAACGAGGCCATGGCGATGAAAAGCGGATATTCGTAATAATCCTTCACGCCCCGTAATTTCTGCGGTGCTTATAATATGTGACGTTTTTTTGCAGCCGCAGGAAGATGGCTATTATTTAAGCTAAAGAATTTGTGGAAATGGAGACGAAATAACTTTATTGTGAATACGGTTAAGGGGAAACATGCAGCTGGAAAGGGCCGATGTCCTTGAATACCTGAACCATCATGGAATACTTATATCTCCGGCAGCGGTTGATAAGATCGTGAGATACGCATCCAGCGATCTCATAGAGGACATAATAAGAAGACGGATAGATTATGTAGACGAAAAATTTGTTGAAAGGGCCCTGAATGTCAACGTCGACAGAAACAGGAATTTTGAGGTTTCTCTTCCCGATGTCAAATACAACTCTTCCATTGAGGATTTCAGGAACATGTTCGTAAGCAAGTATGAAAAGCTGCAGAAAATAATCTCTGCGTCAGCATCAATGCGTGGATCCATGGGAATAAGGAATGCAAAGAGATCGCAGGGAGAGGTGAAGATTATCGGCATGGTCTCCGAGGTCTCAAAGACGAGGAACGGGCATAAAAGGCTTGTGGTCGAGGATACCGAGGACAGGATAACTGTCATCCTTTTAAAGGACAAGAATCTTGCAGACGAGGTTATACTTGAGGATGAGGTTATAGGGATAGTGGGTTCGGTAAGTTCCGGACCCAAGGATACGGTCATATTTGCAAATGAGATAATAAGGCCGGACATACCGTACAGGATAATCGATGACACAAAGAAAGAACCGGTTTACGTTGCATCAATATCCGACATACACGTTGGCAGCAAGACGTTCAGGAAGAATGACTTTGAATCAATGATACGGTGGGTCAAATCATCGGATGAGGTCTCGTCAAGGCTCAGGTATTTCATAATCAGCGGGGATGTTGTCGACGGCATAGGCGTCTATCCAGGACAGGAAAATGATCTGGAGATACTGAATCCCCTTGATCAGTACGGAAGACTTGCCGAGTTTGTGAATGAACTCCCTGAGGACATCAGCATATTCATTATGCCAGGAAACCACGATACTGTGAGGCTGGCAGAACCGCAGCCCGCCTTTCCAGAGGCGATAAGGAAAATGTTCAACCCGAATGTCAATTTTCTTCCAAATCCGTATAACCTGCTGATTGAAAATAAGAACGTGCTCGTTTACCACGGTATGTCACTTAACGATATGATAGAGCTTATTCCGGGTTCAAGCTACGATTCAATAGGAAAGGCAATAGAGGCGCTTCTCATAAGGCGCCATCTCAGCCCGAAATACGGTGGGAATACCCCGATGATACCGTCCAGGGAGGATTACCACGTTATAGAAACAGTTCCGGACATATTTATCACCGGCCACATACATTCACATTTTCTCGGGGCATACAAGGGTGTCAGGTACGTTAATTCGTCCACATGGCAGTCACAGACCGAGTACCAGAAGATGATGAATTTCAGCCCGAAACCGTCCATGCTGACACTCTTCGATTTGAATTCAAAAAGTACAATAATCAAAAAGTTCAGCGAAGAATGATATCCCGGTTACAGGATCTTCTTCATTATTTCCTCTATTTCCTTCTGGAACACCGCTATAAAATCGGTATAAACCTCGTTTTTTATCTCGTTTGGCGCACTGACTATGCCTATCCTTGCAATGACCTTTGCCATGTTTGCCATAGCATCGTACTGTTTTATGCGGGCCTCCATGAAATCCTCTATAACCTTCGCCAGTTCCTTCTTAAGGCTCTCATCGCTGTTTATCTTCTTCTTTATGTATTCCTTGATAAGATCCTTCATTATGTCCCTTACAGCTTCAAAATAGAGATCCTCGGAAGGCATGGTCTTCATTACGCTGTTGATATACTTGCCTAAATCCTCATCCATAACGAAAGATGCCAACGGTGAATAAAGATTTTTCCAATTTCGGTTGTTAACGGTTCATTCGTGGCGGAAAATGATCGGAGGATTCGGGAAAATCGTAAAGCGTTAAAATAAATCTTTTAAAGAATACGAAATGCCGCATCACAGAATAAGAATACCGATCCGGATATAAATCCGAAACTCCTAAAATTAGCCGGTCATCCTTCAGGAAGCAGGTGGTCTCCTAACGATTAGAATAAAATTGGAAGCAATGGCCGGAACCGGGTAGCAAGCGAAACCGCGGTTTATCCAGCCCGGATCCAGGATCACAGACGTGATCATGCCTTATTTGCCCTTCTTTCCTTCTTCAGTCTTCTTATTCTCTTCTTTCTCCACTTCCATCTCATTTTTCCTCTTTTTTTCCAGTCTCTTGAACTTCTCTTCAATTAAACACCCCTGATACGCAAATATTTTAACAGTCATTATACAACAATATAAGAACATTTGTGAAAACAGGGACTTCCGGAAGGGAGATATAATCCCGTATGTTAATCCAGCATCTTTTTACGGAACTGTTGTAATGCGTTCCTGAACGCGATAATTCATGTACCATTTTATTGCGATCGGTTTCTCTGGAAAAAAAATTAAGGAACCGGATCATGCATAATCATGGAAGATCAAAGAAAAAAGGAAATACTGGAAGTGTCAAAAACGATCTACAGGCTTGCTGAAACAGGCAGCACAGAATACAAATCATCCTCATTCCTTGCTGAACAGTTCAGGAAACATGGTTTTACTGTCATATATCCTTACTTGGGCATGGACACGGCATTCAGGGCAGAATGCATGAAGGGCGGGCCAACCGTAGGCATACTTGCTGAATACGATGCCCTTCCAAACGGGCATTCATGCGGCCATAACCTGATATCGGCATGGGCTTTTGGCACTGCAGTAAATATATGTGAAAAATTGAGATGCAGCGTCGTCGTTTTCGGCACCCCATCGGAAGAGGGGATAGGCAAATATGCAGGCAGCAAGGCAGTATTCGCCAGATCCGGGGCATTCAACGGGATAGATTTTGTGATCGGCATGCATCCCGATGACAGGTGGGCGGTTGGTGCGAAGGCCCTTTCGGATATAACCACGGAAATAATATTCAATGGCCGTTCCTCCCATCTGCTTAGCCCGGAATACGGCATAAATGCGCTTGCACCGCTAATCGAATCCTACGTGGCCGTAAACAGCATCAAGAATTCAATGGCACCGAATTGTTTCACAGTTGTCGGCATGATAATAAAGGAGGGTGGAAAAGCATCCAATGTCATACCGGACAGGGCCGTTATGGAAATTGACATAAGGGCTAAAAAATCGGATTGCCTGAACAGCCTGAGGGAAAGGATAATGCATGCAGTCAGGAGCATAGCTGAAGCTTACGGATCGGCGGTTGATATAAGGGATACAACGCCACTTTACGAGGAATACAGATCGAACAGGGTTATTGACAGGATCATGGAGGAAGAATGCCACAATGAAGGACTAAGCGTGGTAAACATCGATGAAACTTCCGAAGATCCAATGGGAAGCACAGATGAGGCAAATGTAAGCCAGGTCGTGCCCACCGGGCATATAGACATGAAGATAGTCGAACCCGGGATACCGGCGCACACGGATGCATTCAGGGAAGCGGCAAATCCAGACCTTGCCGGCGCAAACCTGATAAGGGCAGTTGACATTGCCTTCCGTTCCGTTGAAAGAATAATATCCAGCAAAAAACTGATTGCTGATATAAAAGAGGAATTCAGGAGATAATAATATGCAGCAGATAAAACCTCAGAAGCTCAGGGAAGGCGACGAAATAAGGATAATAGCCCCGGCAAGCGCGCCAGATATGAAGACGCTCTCAAAGTCAATTTCGCGCCTTAAAAAGGCGGGTTACAGGATATCGCTTGGCCATAACATAAAGAAGCTTGTGCAGATGAACCAGCTTGCGGCTCCGGATATGCAGAGGCGCGACGAACTCATGAACGCATTCCTTGACGATTCTGTCAAGGCAATATTCTGTGCCAGGGGCGGCTATGGATCGATACACATACTGCCTTACCTTGATTATGACAGGATCAGGGACCATCCGAAGATCTTCGTTGGATACAGCGATATAACTGCCCTGCACCTTGCACTGAACTACAAGACAGGCCTTGTCACATTCCACGGCCCGATGCCTGCCTCGGATCCGGAAGAATTCTCGAAAACAAATTTTTCACAGTTCATGGATGTACTGAAGGGTATATCCGATCACATAAACCCGCATTCCGAAAGAATAGTAAGATATATAATATCCGGAAAATCTGAGGGGATAAGCGAAGGAACAAACCTATCTGTCCTGGCATCGCTTATAGGCACAGGCTACATGCCTGATTCATCAGGAAAAATCCTCTTCGCTGAGGACACGGGGGTCACGTCAGGAGACATTGACCGTTACCTGTTCACAATGAAGCTTTCTGGAATGCTGGACAAGTATTCCGGCTTTGCATTCGGGGAATTCAAGAGTTACGTAGATCCGGAAGATCCGATGCCGTCTGTTGAGGACATAATAGAGATGTACATGAATGATCTTAAGAAAGCTTCACTTTACGGGCTGCCGTTCGGGCATGGAGAGGACCAGATGCTTATACCTCTGAACGCGAAAGTGAGGATATCCCATGAAGATCCGTACGTTGAATTATTGGAGAGCGTTGTTGATTGATTCCAGTAAAATTTCACA
>JAVRLU010000029.1:0-15526 GCA_031961165.1 Thermoplasmataceae archaeon | reverse complement strand
ATTATGGTTTGAAACAAAAAGATATAATTTGAAAGTTGCATATACATCTATGCAAAATCAAAAGTTAAAAAGTTTTGATGTTGGTGGGAAGAAGTACTATTACTATCCCATATCCATTGCAGGCAACGAGGAAAAGATAAAGAGACTGCCAAGATCGCTCAGGATAATACTCGAATCGATGTTAAGAAATCTGGACAATAAAAGCATAACGGATGAAGACATAAATGCAATTTTAAACTGGAATCCCAAGGATGTCAAGGATGAGGAGATCCGGTTCAAGGTATCAAGGGTAGTCATGCAGGATTTTACCGGTGTACCTGCAGTTGTCGACCTCGCCTCCATGAGGGATACCGTAAAGAAGCTTGGCAGAGATCCTGAACTAATAAATCCGGATGTGCCCGTGGACCTTGTTATAGACCATTCAATTCAGGTTGATTACTACGGGGAATCCTTTGCTATTGAAAAAAACGAGGATCTTGAGTTTTCAAGGAACAGTGAAAGATACAAATTTTTGAAATGGGCACAGAGTGCATTCAAGAATTTTAGAGTCATACCGCCAGGAACCGGGATAATACACCAGGTCAACCTTGAATACCTGGCGAGTGTAGTTCATGAAAATGAAAAGGATGGCAAGAATTACGCATTTTTTGATACCCTTGTGGGAACTGATTCGCATACAGTAATGATCAACGGGATAGGCGTACTTGGATGGGGTGTTGGTGGAATTGAGGCCGAAGCTGCACTTCTTGGGCAGCCTATAACGATATCATTGCCAGAAGTTATAGGCGTGAGACTTCATGGAGAGATGAAACCTGGTGTAACTGCTACAGATCTTGTTCTAACAATAACTGAACTCCTCAGGAAGAAAAAGGTTGTCGATAAGTTTATTGAGTTTTTCGGTCCCGCAGTTAAATCTCTTTCTGTTCCGGAGAGGGCAACCATCTCAAATATGTGCCCGGAATACGGTGCCACACTTGCACTATTCCCGATAGATGAACAGACACTTGAATACCTCAGATTGACCGGCAGAACGGAAGATCATATTGCAATGATAAAGAAATACCTAGAGCTTCAGGGTCTTTTTGGTGATGAACAGGATATCGAATATTCAGATGTTATAGATTTTGATCTTTCAAGCGTGAATATAAGCGTTTCCGGACCAAAACTTCCGCAGCAGAGGACGGATATCGATCGTATAGAAGATTCATTTCTTGATTATTTAAGCCAGGAAACGGGAAACCGCCAGGTATCACTTAAAAGCGTTCCTGTTACCATTAAGGGAAACAGGGAAACTTTACATGACGGGGACATAGTGATAGCAGCGCTTACAAGCTGTACAAATACAAGCAATCCTTACGTAATGATCGCCGCCGGACTGGTTGCAAAGAAAGCTTATGAACTCGGATTAAAGGTAAATCCAAAGGTAAAGACAAGCCTGGCTCCGGGATCAAGGGTGGTTACTGACTATCTTAGTGAATCCGGACTCCTTTCATATCTTGAGAAACTTGGATTTTACCTTGTGGGATACGGATGCACAACATGCATAGGAAACAGCGGCCCACTTGATCCCGAACTGGATGAGGCCATAATAAAAAATAATATAAGCACTGTATCCGTACTTTCAGGAAACAGGAACTTTGAGGCAAGGATCCACAGGGACGTAAAAGCGAATTACCTGATGTCCCCGCCAATGGTCGTGGCCCTGGCAATCGCTGGCAACATAACGGTAAATCTGGAAAAAGATCCCATAGGTAACGGAAAAAACGGGCCTGTCTACCTTAAGGATATATGGCCTTCAAGGAGCGAGATCTCTGAGTATACGAATAAGTACGTTAAGAAGGAGATGTTTGAAAAAAGGTATGGAAAGATAGAAAACAGGAGGTGGGACGAACTTCAATATCCGAAAACCCCTGTGTATGAATGGGACGAGGATAGCACTTACATAAGAAATCCACCGTTTTTTGATAATTTCAAGCTCGATGAGCTCGCTTCGGATTTTAATATAAAAGGCGCATATCCACTTCTCCTGCTTGGAGATGCAGTTACGACGGATCATATCTCGCCTGCCGGATCGATACCAAAGGACAGCCCGGCAGGAAAATACCTGATGGATCATGGCGTAAAGCCAGAGGATTTTAACTCATACGGTTCAAGGCGCGGGAACCACGAAGTCATGATGAGGGGAACGTTCGCAAATGTCAGGATAAGAAACCTGATGGTCAGCAGGGAAGGGGGCTACACCATTTATGTTCCTGATGGGGAGGAAACAAGCGTTTATGAAGCAGCTATGAAGTACAAAAAGAACAACGTGCCACTATTGGTTATTGCAGGGAGGGAGTACGGAACAGGAAGCTCCAGGGACTGGGCAGCAAAAGGGACTTACCTCCTTGGAATAAAGGCCGTGGTTGCAAAGAGTTTTGAAAGAATACACAGGAGCAACCTTATCGGAATGGGCGTCATTCCAATGGAATATGAAAACATAAACCCCCAGGACATAGACTTCCACAAAAAGATCGATATAACGGTATCTTCAATAAGCCCGGGATCAAAGGCCGTCATGAATTATACTGACAGGAACGGCGAAACCCACTCTACGGAACTCAGGATAAGGATTGATACAATAGCCGAGGAGGAATACATAAGAAATGGCGGAATACTGCAGTTTGCATTGAGGAGACTCATGGCATGATAGTTAATAGCCATGAATTTTATTTTTTATTCAATCTAAAAAAATTTTGTCGGTGAAAATAAGGAAAAGAATAAATCATACCTATTTATGCAATTTCATGGAAGATAAAATTAAGGAGACTCTTGCAAGGATTGAGAATGATCGGGTTGAATTTCTTCAGATGCAGTTCACAGATATTGTAGGAAATGTCAAGAGTTTGACTATCCCGAAGAACAGATTTGAAAGCGTTCTTACAGAAGGTGTAGTTTTTGACGGCAGTTCTGTTGCTGGCTATGCACAGATTGAAGAATCCGATATGAGGGCCCATCCGGATCTGCGAACTTATACGCTGCTTCCGGATGAAATCAGCAAAAGCCGCGTTGCCCGCTTTATTTGCGATATATATACACCGGACATGAAGCGGTTTATGGGTGATCCCAGGTATGCCCTTGAAAGGATTCTTGAAAATGTCCATAAGGACGGCAATGAATTTTTTGTTGGACCGGAGTTTGAATTTTTCCTGTTCAAGAGGGATTCTTCAGGCAGGCCAACCACAGATCCAAGCGATTACGGCGGGTATTTCGATAACACCCCGAAAGATGCTGCAAGCGAAATAAGACAGGAGATCGTAAGGGAACTCTATGATCTGGGATATTCTCCAGAGGCGGCTCACCATGAGGTTGCGTACGGGCAACAGGAAATAGATCTCAGGTACGCTCCTGCTCTCAGAATGGCTGACCAGATTGTCATGCTGAAAAGCATAATAAAGAATATAGCTGAGAAATTCGGGCTTTACGCCTCTTTTATGCCAAAACCCATAAATGGTGTAAATGGTTCTGGAATGCACATACATCAGAGCATAATGACTGCGGATGAGAAGGCGAACATGTTTTATGATGAAAAAGCCAAATACGGACTGAGTGAATACGCAATGCACTATCTCGGCGGCCTTTTGTCGCATATAAACGAGGCATCTGCGATCCTTGCCTCGACAGTGAATTCATACAAGAGACTGATTCCGGGATATGAGGCTCCGGTGTATATTTCATGGGCAAACAAGAACAGGTCAGCTCTTGTCAGGATACCTGCAGGCGAAAGAAACAGAAAACGCATGGAACTCAGGTGCCCTGACCCATCCGGAAACCCCTATCTTCAGTTCACCGCAGTCCTTGCAATGGGGCTTGACGGAATTGCCCATAAAACTGATCCACCAGATCCTATAGAAAAAGACATATTCCATATGACACAGGAAGAAAGGGAAGAAAACGGCATTCAGTCAATGCCTGAGAGTCTCGGGGAGGCCCTGCATCATTTCAGAAACAGCAAGCTCATTAAAAATGCGCTCGGTGATCACATATTCGAAAATTATATAACTGTTAAACAGCGCGAATGGGATGCTTTCCGGTCCTATGTCACAGACTGGGACATATCGAGATACCTTCCTGTTCTATGAATTTTATAAATAAATTCATTTTTATCTTCCATATGGCATATTTTTCCTTATATGTTATGGAGCAAGTAATCCTTTGATAATAACATTCTGGCTGCACGAATATTTATATAAAACAAAAACGTTAGAACGATGATGGGATCATCGCAAAATTCTGGTAAATGGGGCATGACCCGGCCATTCTACGTTAGGGTCCTGGCCGGATGCCGTGGAATTATCGATCCCATATCAATGGAATAAAAAGGGTGCTGGAATGAATAAAGCTGCTATTATAGGATACGGAATATCCAAATTTGGAAAGAGGACTGACGCTTCCATGTATGATCTCATCTGGGAGGCGGGAAATGAGGCCATAAAGATGAGCGGCGTGGATAAGAATGAAATAGAGAACCTTGTGGTTTCGAACATGGGCATGTGGAGTTCTGAAGAGCTCCCTGCTGTTGTGGCAGGGGAAGTCCTTGGCATAAAGAATGCAGGAAACATGCGGGTGGAAGCTGCATGTGCAAGTGGAAGTTCTGCAATCGCAACTGCAAATGACATGATAGTCTCAGGCAGATCAAAAATAGTGATGGTTGTCGGCATTGAAAAAATGAATGAGGTGAATTCGGAAACGGCCATCGAGCTGATAGGAAGAGCTGGAAATTTCCTCTGGGAATACGAAATGTTTGGACTTACCTTTCCGGGATATTATGCCCTTTATGCATCGGCATATATGAACAGGTACGGTGCAAAGGAAGAGGATCTTGCTCTTGTTTCGGTCAAAAATCACCATTATGCTTCCATGAACCCGATTGCACATTTCAGGAACGAAATAAAGGCTGAGGACGTCCTGAAGAGCAGATATGTTGCATGGCCCCTGAAACTGTATGATTCATCGCCCATCAGCGATGGCGCTGCTGCACTTATTATTGCTTCGGAAGAAATAGCTCGAAACTATACGGATTCGCCCGTTTTCATTGAGGGTATAGGATCGAACCTTGGAACTTCCAATCTGAGCAAGAGAGATGATTTCACGGGAATAGAAGCTGCATCAAGGGCAGCGGGCAAGGCTTACAGGATGGCTGGAATAGACCGGGATAGGCCGTGGAAGCAACTGGATGGCGCGGACGTACACGATTGCTTTTCCATAGCTGAAATTATGGCCTATGAAGATCTCAACTTCTGTGAAAGGGGGGGTGCTTCGCGCATGATCAGGGATGGGGAAACCTACATAGGCGGAAAGATTCCTGTAAACGCGGATGGCGGCCTTATATCAAAGGGACATCCTATAGGGGCCACCGGGGTTGCAATGGCGGTTGAAGCCTCCAAGCAACTCCTGAGAAAAGCCGAAAATGGAAGGCAGGTAGATGTCAGAAATGGAAAATTTTTGACTCATAACGTGGGCGGTACAGGGCATTACGCCTATGTTACGGTTTATGGTATTTGAGGTGGAAAAATGGCAGATATTATCAAAAATGATGAAAAAACGAACATGCCATATCTTGATGACCTTAGGCAGCTGACAATAAGATATAAGGTTCCTGTGAAATATATTGAAAAATTTTACAGGGGCCTGGAAGATGGAAAGATCTACGGGACCAGATGCCCCGTATGTGGAAAGAAGTATTTTCCACCGGAGGCATGGTGTTCTTCGTGCGGTTACAGCGGCGAGATGGATTTCTATGATCTTGATCGTGAAGGTACCCTGCTGGCCTTTACCGTTATATATGCCAAGCCCGCGTCCTTCTCAAAGTTTGACGACTACATCGTTGGAATAGCCCATCTGGAAAAAGAGGATTTGAACGTGCTGGCATGGATAGATGAAAAGGATGCCTCGAACGTAAAAGTTGGAATGAGGATAAGGCTTGAGGTTAGAGAACGGCCAAAAGATGAAATCAAGGTATATACAATAGTAAAGTCATAAAATTTTTTAAATGCTGTCCATTAACTTTTTTTTCTGCCTTTTTTTCTCCCGCCTTAATATATAATAATGCAGAGCTACCAGGGCTATCCCTATCGGAAGGAGGACAAAACCTACAAATATTGTTGCAATAACATAGTATGAAACAACCTGGTAATCAATTTCAATGGTAACATTCGTTGTTCCTGTATTCTTCACGTGGAGGTACCACACCCCTTTCTGGTTTCCTATTATGCTTCCGGTGGTATTCCCGTATCTGTTGAACTCATTTATGTATTCCTTCCCGGATGGAGATTGCATATATGCGGATAATGATGTTGTCTGATTGCTGAATATAATGTAAAATGATATGTAATCCCCTGAGGATGCTTCCTTGCTTAAATTTATTGACTGGCCTGCACCAAGGTAATTCTTTGAATTTGAAGATCCCTGGGACACCTGGTAGGCCGAAAGAGCGAAAAGAACGATAGAAATGACAAGTATTACTGTACCGATTTTTTTAAAGATTCCGGTTTTTATTCCCATCCAGTTTAGTAAATTTTTATATGGATTTAACCTTTTATGAATAATGTCTGATATATTAAATTAGTAATATATATTGTGCGATAACGATAGTAATAAACACAGGATCGCTGGCTTAAATTAGCGGCAGGACCTTCAAACAGATTACAAAGGTTATGCCTGTTAACTACATTAACGTCCATATTTGGAAGCTATCATCCTTCATAATTATCGTTAACTTCCCTACCGAGGTATAAACGATCGTTCCGGTTACAGATCGCAGTTAAGTATCGCCTTAAAATGTTAAAGACCTGGAATGGGTTTTAAGTTATTCCAGCGACAACATGCCCATTTTCGTTTTACCGTTTTTCTCCATCGGTGAATGAATGGCTTATGGTTAAAGTACGTTTTGTAACAGGTGTAATCGTTTTCATAATCCATATCGCTTGTTCTTATTCTGGCATTAACTTAACAGCCCGAGGGCTTTTATGTTACTATCGTATTTTTTAATAACAGTGCCTGATGAAAGTACAGATGCCGTTAAATCTTTATCGGGTCTTAACTGGATTGGTATGCCATAAACATTATATAGCGTTAGAAAATATCGCTTATACTGAAGAGAAATGGCTTATGTTATAATGAAATTATAACATCAAGACAATAATCAAGTTTAAATGGTGATATTGTGGCTAATGGGATGAATGCGGGCAAGAAGCTTTCAAACAACCGGAAAAAGTTCAGGTGGTCCGATCGTGATTATAAGAGGAGAATATTGCAGTTAAAGAGGAAAAGTGATCCACTGGAGGGTGCACCTCAGGCGAAGGGCATAGTTATTGAAAAAGTCGGAATTGAGGCAAAACAGCCTAACTCCGGTATACGAAAATGCATAAAGGTGCAGCTGATTAAGAACGGAAGGCAGATAACGGCCTTTGCAGTGGGCGATGGTGCCATAAACTACATCGATGAGCATGACGAAGTTACCGTTGAAGGAATAGGCGGAAGAATGGGAAGAAGTAAAGGTGATATCCCTGGAGTTCGTTACAAGGTTATAGGCGTTAACAACATATCGCTGCACGAACTTGTGAAGGGAAGAAAAGAAAAGACGGTGAGATAAATGCTTATGCTTTTTGATAAGTATGATGTGAACAACATTGAAGTGCACGACCCTGGCCTGTCAAAATATATGAATATTAAATCTGCCCTGAATCTTCATACTGGTGGAAGGTTCTCTTCATACTACGCCGGAAAGATTAATATGAACGTAGTTGAGAGGCTAATTAATAAGCTTATGAGAACAGAAAAATGGACTGGAAAGAAGTACAGCGCTTATAAAATAACCAGGGAAGCTTTTGAGATTATAGAGACAAAAACAAAGCAGAACCCGGTTCAGGTACTTATAAATGCTATTGAGAATGCAGGCCCAAGAGAAGAGGTCACAAGGCTGAAATATGGTGGGATAGCAGTTCCAAAATCTGTAGATGTATCTCCTTCAAGACGCCTGGATGAGGCTTTGAGAAATATAGCTATAGGAGCAACAAATTCATCGTTCAAGAGCAAGAAATCTATCGTAAACTGTCTTGCCGATGAAATAATGCTGGCTGCAAAGAATGATGCTAATTCATATGCAGTAAGCAAGAAAGAAGAAATAGAAAGGGTAGCTCAGTCTGCAAGATGAGCTATAGTTTTATTTTTTATATTTATGATATTTTAAGCGGTTTTACAGTTGATTTTCCTGTATTTATAGAATTGATATTATTTAATAGATCCTGAAATCAAAAAAAGACGAAATGTAATGGAACCAATGCTTAATCGTAAGACCTGTCGTCTGTATTGCTGTAATTGAAATAGCTGTCCTTCTGGGACATTGTATTTTCAGATGAATAAGCAGCTGCCATGTTTCCGTACTGTTTCATTATTTTTTCTTCAACTGGCAGATAGAGTTTTATGGCTTCCTTTACGTCTTCTGCTTCTATGAGTTTGTTTCCCTTAAAAACTGCTATGTCGCCGGAAGCCCTTATCAGACCGCCAAGTTCCCTTAGCCTTAGTGTTAGTGCATCGTTTTTATGTTCTATCATCTTTGCGCGTTTGCGGCCTTCGGCAATTATAAGCTGAACGCCTTCCATTGTCATGTGGGGTATTTTTCCGTCCATGGTGATTTCCTGGGATATGAACTGAAGATATTTAGCACGATTTTCCGGTGTGTCTTTCATTGTGGTTTCCATGAGAATTTCGTAGCCATTTCCAGCAATTCTTGATCTCAGGGGGCTAAGGATATACTGCAGATCATTAATGTTGCAAGCTGCAACCAGTATAAAATCTGCAGGGACGTTGTCGACTCTGACGCTGGCACCGGCACTCTGCGGATTTCTGCCTGTTATGGGAAAAATTTTTTCCTGCATAGCTGTCAGTATAAATCTTTGAAGATTACCGAGATGTGTTATTTCATCTATAAAGAGCACGCCTTCGTGAGCTTCGTGAACTGCCCCGGCTATAACACGTTCATACGGCGAAGTTCCCAGCTGTGGATGCCCGCCGTATGGATCGTGCCTTACGTCACCCAAAAGTTCTGTTTCACTTGCTCCGGTAGCAAGCACAAAAGGATTTCTGTCGATAGAAACTATTGTTTTGCTGGGACTTTTTTTCTCTATTCTTCTTCTCCGTTCAAGAGTCCTTTCATCGAGAACCCTTATTTTATCGTTGTATTTTTCATATACTACTACTTCGTCCTTATCCCCGTTCTTCCTTGTTACAGTTGCCCTGTCCACATTGCTCTGCACACCGAATGCAGCGCCTATAACATTGAAAACGTCGCCGAAAGGGCCCTGCGCGCTTATCTGATTTTTTGGAGTGTTACAGTTAGGGCATATCATTTCAGTCGGGGAAGAGTAAAACCCGCATTTGGTACACCTGTAGCCTAATCTTTCTGCTACGCTTACAGGGGCATCCTTAGGGTCTATCAGCTCTCCTTCCACAGAACTTTCATCCTCACGCTCCCTCATAACTTCGCTTCTTGTCTTTATTTCAACAAAAGGCCGTTCAGGATACTGCGGATTATGTACAACCCTGATTTCCTCATTGGGCATTCCAATATAAAACGACATCGCCTGCGCAATCATTGATTTTCCGACTCCAGGAGGCCCGACAAGGAGCAGATGACGCCTCTGCTTAGCAGCTATCCTGGCTATTCTTACTGCTTCGTCCTGCCCAATAACCCTTTCTAGCGGGTTGGACGGTATTTTTATATACGAAGTGTCAGAATACTGATCAAAAAAATCTATGTAGTCCGATCCCATGCTATCACGTTAATATCTACTGGCTTTTTGGTTATATGGCCAAGTTTTATTCCATATATATTCTTTATGCCAGCATTGTAAGCAACATCTATCAAACGCTGTGATACTATGCCGCCTGTTATTATAGTATTTCCGTGCATATCCGGTGGCATTTTTTCTACTGTCTCGTTTACCGGAATTGAGAATATCATTTGTCCCTGTGCATCATAAATCTCTGTTGTTTTAACCTGTGAAAGCGATTCTAATCTTCTGGAAACTTCACGTGGATTAAGGAGGTCCAGATAACCCTTCTTTTGGACTTCTATTTCTTCCTGTACGGGTTTTTCCTCGATGATTTCTTTTTTTTGAGGTTTTTCTGTTTCCAGGACTGTTTCAGATTTCTCATTGTTCTGCTGAGGCTGCTGATGATCATTGGTAACATTGTTAGTAACATTGTTCCTGCTGGAATAGTCCTTAAGTTCATCATTCATCCCGTGCATTGACAGATACTGATCTAGAGGTGTTTTGTATCTCAAAGCTTTGACAATCTGCTTGTATGTGAGTTCTTCAACTTCTGTTCCTGGAGGTGCTCTCGCAACGAAATCAACCTCAGCCACCTGGAGCATTTCCTTAAGTATGAGGTCACCACCGCGATCTCCATCGAGAAATACAGTAACTGTGCGTTCTTTTGAAAGTTTCTTGACAGAATCTGGAATATTCGTTCCCTGAACAGCAACAGTATTCTTTATACCGTATTTCAGGAGATTCAAAACGTCGTTTCTGCCTTCTACAACAATAATTGAATCTGAATCATTTATAGCTGGACCTGCTGGAAGTTTTTCCTCTCCGTATGAAATAATTTCGGATTTTTCAACTTCCTCCCTTACACTTTTTACAAGGCTTTCACTCAGATCGTCACCCTTGCTATTCATGTCCTGGTATATCTTTTTAGCTCTATCGACTATTTTCTGTCTCTTTTGTACGCGCACATCTTCTACATTTGCTACTTCCACTTTAGCTTTGCACGGACCTATTCTGTCTATCGTTTCTAGAGCGGCGGCCAGAATTGCTGTCTCCACCTGGTCAAGGCCTGATGGGATAAGGGCATAACCTTCTGTACGTCCCTTTTTGCTATCAATTTCGACCTCTATTCTACCGATCTTCCCGCTTTTTTGAAGATCCCTCAAATCAAGATCGTCACCAAGCAAACCCTCAGTTTGACCAAATATAGCACCAACAACATCTGGTTTCTCAACCACCCCATCTGTATATATTTTCGCCTTGATCATGTATTTCGTTAAATTCGGATCTACGTTCATTAATATCACCTTTCTTTATGATAATGAAATCAACATTATCACATATTATAGGCATCGATTATACCTATGCATAAATTGTATATAATGTATTCTATTGCAAAAGTTGACTATTTCATAAGAATTTGTAGTTAAAGACTACAAAATTATCGAACTTTTCTCCATACCGTATGTGTACTTTTATTTTTTATTTTAAGAATATATAAATTCTTGGAAAATTTACCTGAAATTTGAATATAGATAATATATAATATAAAAAATTTAAAATTATAAATATATAAAATTGCGGTACAATTTTTGTTAACTTAAGCAATATTAGTCATCATATCGTCATCATACTTCGAATGTAAGTTTGGAAATCGTATCATGGGAGAGTCACATATATATATTCAATTTGGATATTCATAGAAGGTTATTTATGATAAGATTTGGAATTGCAGGCATTCCACTTACAAGCAAAGGGAGGACTTTTATAGATTCGGTTGAAGAAACGCATAATTTGGGATTAAATGCCCTTGAGGTCCAGCTGCTCAGGGTAAACGTTCAGGAAAACCCGGCTGATGAATACACCGGAATGAGACCAAGAGATGTCGAGAATTCGATTATTATCGATGTACTAAGGCAGGACGATGAGGGGAATTATAACAGTGTGGGAATTGATACGGAAATAGAAGAGAATGATATTGTACAGGAGCTCTTCTGGAACATGGCCAGAAATTATGATGAACTTGAAATGGGTGGCCATCTGGCTGATGAACTTGATGTCACCCTGTCTATGCACGCCCCTTACTACATGGATATGATATCTGACCCCGAAATAGCAGCCAAGTCCATTAACCATTTAAGATGGACGCTCATAATTGGAAAGTACATAAAGGCAAGAAGGGTCGTCACGCATTCTGGTTTCTACAATGGAAGCAAAAAAGACAGCCTTAAAAAATTCACGGATGTTTATTCATCGGTTATTAATGATTTTCCGCCAGAAAAAGGATATCCGTACGTTGGTGTTGAAACATCCGGCAAACCGGAAGTTTTCGGGACTGTTCAGGAAATTTTGGGGATGGCAAAGAAAATTAACATAGAACCCATATTGAACTTCGCTCATGTTCATTCGATAACTGGAGGTTCCCTGGTAGAGATAAAAAATTTTGAAACTATTATAAACGAATTTAAAAAATATGCCAAATACGATCTATATACTGAATTTTCCGGTGTTGAATTTCAGGGCAATACAGAGACGAAATTAACGGCAATAAAACATGGAACTTTAAAATTTGAAACTCTATCAGAATACCTTGTTGATTATAATGATGATATGACACTCATATCCTCATCACCGCTTCTTGAGCACGATGCACAGTACATGGAAGTAATATATACAAGATCCTATTATAAAAAAATACAGAAGAGACATTTAAGTGAAAAGCAAGCAACGGGTGAGTAAATTGAGAGAGTATCCTGTCAAGAAAACAATAAAGCTGTCAAAGGAATATATAGTTGAGACATCGCGTCAGTTTTCTGATGATGTCAGGGAAGAAAATGGATCGGTTATACTGAGTATACCGGGTATATCAAAAATCGAGATCAGGATAAATGGAAAGAAAATTGAGGTTGATACATCAGGATATGAAAAAAACACGGATGGATTAAACACTGTTTCTATTTATAATAACCTAATAGAAAAATTAACAGGATATTCTGCCAAGGAAAGAAAAAAACTTATATCAAAATAGTTTCATTATGCATTAGATGTTAGATTCAAATTTTAATTTAACTAAATAAATAAAAACTAATGGACTAATTTTCAAGGCATATAGAACTGAAGAGAAACAGCAAGCACCATTATAACCACCATAAGGCCAAGTGTAATGAACGAGGCTATATGTGTTATTCTTCTTATCTTTTTCATCTGATCATATTTTCTTTCCTCACTTAACCTCATTATCAACTTTCCGTGAT
This sequence comes from Thermoplasmataceae archaeon, assembly GCA_031961165.1. GTDB lineage: Archaea > Thermoplasmatota > Thermoplasmata > Thermoplasmatales > Thermoplasmataceae > JAVRLS01. Next base: position 2,460 of record JAVRLU010000029.1, on the reverse strand, counting down.
ATATATTATTGACGTACATCAGTACGATCATGACTATAACAACTATCACCTTTGCAAGAAGGATCTTACCCCCTAGTGTGGTTGTCAACAATGAGAAATTCCCTCCGATATATTCATATCCGAGATATGCCCCAGTAGCCAGCAAGGTTATTATCAATGCATGGGTGTAATAGCCAAAAAGCCTGCCTATAAGACCGACAACCCTCGTTCTTTGAGTTTCATCATTTGTATATTTGTATGAAGCAGGCCATACTATTAACCAGATAAAAAATGATCCTCCGATGAAAAATATTGCAGAAAATTCATGAATATAAAGGACAATCATTACCAGTTCCAGGGTGTTCATAATCGGCTATGATTGCTAATTATAAAAAAATATGTTTAACATGACGAAAGATTTCATATCAATTTCTAAATATAATATTTATAAAAATATATGTTTATTTAAGTGGCATTCAAATTTAAATATTAATATATCAATAAAAGCGCAATAATTTGGATTCTCTACAATAATTAATTAATGACTATTTTTATTATAATTTTAAGATATCCGGCGATGACAGTTAATACGCTATTTATTAAAAACACGATAGAAATATTTTAATACATCTAAGTGTATTATGATATCAGGTGAAAAAGATGGTTGGAATAAGCGAGCTGTCAAAAGAAGTCGCCAAGAAATCTAACACCACGCAGAAAATTGCCAGGACAGTAATAAAATCGTTCCTGGATGAGATAATTTCCGAATCTAATGGCGGCCAGAAGATAAACCTTGCCGGGTTCGGCATATTTGAAAGGAGAACCCAGGGGCCAAGGAAAGCAAGGAACCCGCAGACAAAGAAGATAATCGAAGTGCCCTCAAAGAAGAAATTCGTTTTCAGGGCTTCAAGCAAAATAAAATACCAGCAGTAAACGGTTCTAAGAACAAAATTAAAACTTTATTTTATAATTTTTAGCCTTGTTTTATAATATAACTAAGGAGATGGTCAAATCTTAGTTGAAATTCTTCCGATTTGAGTGATAATACCGAAATAATAAGGTATGTTTCAGCATTATTTTCTGCGTGAATATTCCGCCGGGAAGTTTCCCATATATGATGATATTATCGCCGGAAATCAACGAGGAATTGGCACCTTCAACTAAGGGAAATGATTTATTTTTGTTAGGCATTATACACCATGGGAGCTATAATCTTCCCCCAGAGAGGAATTTATCAAGAAAAAAATAAAAAATACACATTCGAAATTTTTTCAGACAGAGAACCGCCGTTTGAATACGAAGTGTTAAACAATCAGGCACCGGAAAAGCATTTTTTATCGACTCTTGGGAAAAATGAGCTGGAAGAGACAATGAGATACTATGACGTATATCCAGGTTTTGAGGGTTTTGCTGCAGATGCAATATTTGAAAAATTTAGAGACAGGAAGAAAGTCCCGGCCATTATGGGTATACTTAATGCCACACCGGATTCGTTTTTTTCCGGGAGCAGGACGGAGGGAAATGAGGACAGGATACTAAAAATGATAGAAGAAAAACCCGACATAATTGATGTGGGGGGCGAGAGCACCAGGCCAGGGAGTTTGCCAGTCAATCCGAAGGAAGAGACAGAGAGGGTATTGCCTGTAATCAAGATGATACGCGACCACTCCGATGTGCCCGTTTCTATTGATACGAGGCATTTTGAGGTAATAGATTCTTTATTGAAGTATGATATAGATTACATAAATGACATTTCTGGTTTCAGCGATGAAAAAATGGTTAAGCTTGCCAGTGAAACTGATCTAAAATGCATAATAATGCATATGAAGGGAAATCCACAAAATATGCAGAACTATACCTCATATAATGATATAATAAGGGAGGTCATATCGTTCCTCCAGATCAGGATGATGGAACTGGTGAACAAGGATATTAAAAAAGAAAGGCTGATAATTGATCCTGGTATAGGTTTCTCAAAGGATTTCTATGGAAATCTTGAGATTTTAAAAAACATAATGTCATTCAATATAGGGTTTCCGCTGCTTGTTGGTGCTTCAAGAAAGACGTTCATAGGCCATATAACCGGCAAGAACGCTGAAAAAAGGTTGCCCGGGACTATAGCAACAACAGTATACCTTGCGCAGAATAAAACCGATATAATAAGGGTACACGATGTAGACGAGAACCGTGATGCCCTGATCACATATGCCGCGTTAATTGGGGAATACCCATGATGCGTATTTATCCTATCCTTCCAGCCTGTTTTACCATTCCAAAATGAATAATGAATATTTGCTGCAATGGATAGGAGTTATATAATACCTTATAACCTGTGCTCCGCATGATTCATTATGCTATAATTACTTCCAGCATATTATTTAACAGAATGGATATGCGATATAATCAGTTCCCGTAGTGTATTGGCGATACCTTTTACATCGGAGGTAAATCCAGTTTTTCTGGAAAGTGCGTACGATTCTA
>JAVRLU010000028.1:0-15942 GCA_031961165.1 Thermoplasmataceae archaeon | reverse complement strand
ATAATTGAGATCTCCACCACGAAAGCGGCTATTGCCAGTATGATGACCCCTATGACAAGGTCATGAAGCGTTATTTTCATTATATTATCTCTATCAAATGTAACTTTTTTAACTTTCCCATTTTTAAGGATTTTCTCCAGGAATTCAGAAACTTGCTGTAAAATGCATAATCAAAAGCGTATGATATTGAATCACTGTTCTTTATTGATCTCCTGATATTTTCTCCTTATATCATCTATCACGGAAGTGTCATCCATGTTGCTCACGTCCCCGGGATCTTTTCCCGTGAACACTGATTTTATTATCCGCCGCATTATCTTTCCATTCCGTGTCTTTGGAAGAGCGTCAAGGTTTATCACGTATTTTGGGGAAAAAGGCTTTCCAATTGCAGATTCTATCTTCAGCCTTATCTGTTCTTCAACATTTTCCGATTCAGTTCCGGTGTAGAATACAGCGATCGCCTCACCCTTCATCCTGTCAGGAACGCCTATCACCGCGCATTCCTCGACACCTTCAACCTCCATTACAATATTTTCGACCTCCCCGGGGCCGACACGTTTGCCGGCCACCTTGATCACGTCATCTGATCTCCCGTAGAGATAGAAATAACCGTCTTCGTCCATCATAGCCCAGTCACCGTGGAACCAGACTCCGTTGAATCTCGACCAGTACGTTTCGATGTAGCGATCGTAATCTCCCCATATCCCGCGTGTCATTGAGGGTGACGGTTTCTTTGCAACCAGGTACCCTATCTTATTGTAGATTTCGTTTCCGCCGTCGTCAAAAACGGAAACGTTCATACCGAGGCCCCTGAAGAGGCATGTAGGCTTGAGCGGTATTGCCGGGTTTGATGCAAGAAAGCAGCCTATTATGTCAGTTCCTCCAGAAATATTTGAAATAGGTATTTTTCCCTTTCCAATGATATTAAAGAGATACAGCCATGTTTCTTCATCCCATGGTTCCCCTGTTGAAGCGAATACCCTTACGCCATCCATCGGCCTGCTTATGCCATCATACCTGTACATCCTGATTAGCGTTGGCGATATCCCGAGAATGCTCACCTTATTTTTTTCTATGATATTCCATAACCTGTATTTATCGGGGTAATCCATGGCGCCATCGTAAAGAAACACGGTTCCTTTCAGTGTATTTGCACCGATGATCTCCCAGGGGCCCATCATCCATCCAAGATCTGTTACCCAGAATATTGTATCACTTTCGTTCATATCGGTATAAAAACAAACCTCCTTTGTGACATTCACCAGTGTTCCGCCGTGCACATGAACAGTACCCTTCGGTTTACCGGTTGTTCCGGACGTGTATAGTATTATCGCAGGATCCTCTGAATCCATAGATTCGCTTGAAACGTATTCTCCGCTATTCATGAACTCATCAAAATTGTATTCTCCATTTGATGGATTCATGAGGCCATCTACTATCCTCGGCACATCTATCATCCTTGCGGTATCGATCATCCTTATCACCCTGCCCCGGCGTATGTAGGAATATGATGTAAAAAGGAATTTTATTCCTGCATCCATGGATCTGATGCCGACCGCTTCCCCCCCATAGCCAGAAAACATTGGAACCGCAACCGCGCCTGCCCTTAAAACGGAATAGAAGGCAATAACGCTCTTTGCGTTGAACGGCATATATATTCCAATGCGATCGCCTTTTTTTATGCCGGCTTTCTTAAGGGATCCCGCAAGCTTTCCCGTATACTGGTCAAGTTCTTTGTATGATATGGAAACGGTGCTTCCATCCTCGCCCTCATAAATAATAGCCGCTTTCTTTTCGTTACTGTACCTTTCAACGGCATTGTATGCGATATTGACACGCCCCCCTACAAACCAGCGTGCCATCTCGTTTCCATGGCCTGTATCGATCACCTTGTCGTAATTCCTGAAGAAGGAAATGCCAAGGTACCTTACAAGAGAATCCCAGAACCATTCAGGATCAGAATCGGCCCGTGCATAAAGATCTTTAATTTCTTTTATATTATTATACTTTGCAAATTTAAATATATTTGTGCTCTCTATCATTTCCCTTGTGGGATTGTACACATACATATATTGGCAACTAAAAGTATATATTTAATTCTTTTTGATTTATCATAGATCAGGAATTTTTTGACCCGGTATTTTTTATGCTTCAAACCTCCCGTATTTTTTATAGTTACGGATCATGGCTTTTGCAATAACCTTCTTCCTCATTTCAGTCGTACCAGCTCCTATCTGGCCAAGTATCGCATCCCTCAGCAGGTATTCTATGCCGGTATCCTTAAGATAACCGTATCCGCCATATATCTGGATTGCCTCCCTTGCTATGTATTCTGCTGATTCAGCAGCGTACATGATCGATGAAGATGCATAAATTGGATCGGACCTGTTCTCATCAAGCTTTTCTATGGCGCGCAATGATAGGAGCCTTGCACTTTCATATTTCGTGTACATATATGCCAGCTTTTCCTGTATGAGCTCAAAATCGTAAAGCGGGGACTCAAACTGCCTTCTTTCGGTTGAATATTCCACTGCCATATCTATTGACCTCTTCGCAAGGCCAAGAAAGACGAACGCAAGTACGGCCCGCTCCGAGTTCAGGCCCTCGAGTATGATGTTCTTTCCGTCGAATCTCTTTCCTACGAACCGGTCATCGTTTATTTTTATACCATCAAAGAACAGTTCGCCCGTTGGAGACCCTCGCATACCCATCTTGTCGAGCCTTTTTCCCCTGGAGAATCCAGGATCTGAAGCTTCTATGACTATAGCGCTGTAACCATCGCCATCCCTGGCATAAGTCAGGAAAACATCAGCATATGGCGCATTGGTTATGAATGTTTTTGATCCTCTCACCACTAAACCTCCGTTTTCATCCTTAATGGAGGTTTTCATCCCAAAGGCATCTGACCCTGATCCGGGCTCGGTAAGGCAGAGGGATCCGATCCATTCACCCGACACGAGTTTTTTAACGTAATTATTGCGTATGTACTCGGATCCATTTACATACATGTGATCCAGGCATAGATTGCTGTGCGCCCCGTAGGACAGGGCCAGTGATGGTGATGAATAAGCGATTTCCTCTTCAATTATGGCCTGTGCCATATAACCCATATCCGATCCGCCGTACTCTTCCGGCACGGTAACGCCAAAATAGCCCATTTTTCCCATGGCCTTGAATATGTCTGCTGGAAAATAGTCTTCAGCGTCTATTTTCAACCTTAGCGGCTCAATTTCCCTGGCAACAAATTTTCTCACGGATTCTCTTAAAATGTCATAGGTTTCAGAATCATGCTTCATGTCCTAATATATAGAAATGACATTATATAGATATTTTCATCATGAAATATGTAATACATTAATATTTAGCTAAAGTTTTCCAATAAATATTTGTAAATAAAATGCTATATTTATAAAAAGACCGATCGTGATACTATCTGTGCAGCTTGTCCCTGTATGGATCAAGTAGCCTTAAATCATCTGGATAATTCAGGTTGATGAAACTGTACTCGTATTTTTTCTCTATTCTTATCGTATCTATATCGGATCTGTTGAGGAAGCCGGTTATGCTCCTTCCACCACCGGAAATATAATCAGCCATCCCCCTTTCCAGAGTCTTATTGTAAATTCCGTGGAGTGGCTCGATCATTCCGTTTTCATGAACCGGAAAAAGCGGTTTCTCCCTGTATCTTTCGATCATTTCTGCTACGAAAGCCGTATCAATCAGCGGCATGTCACCTGCAAATGCAAAAAATTCTCCATAACTTTTTATAGCTGAGAGAAGGGAATCGATTATTATCCCGTCCGTGGTATCCCTGATTATCAGGGCATCATCCGCTTTTATATCAGGATCCTTTGTAAAAATAACGGGTATGCCACACACACCTGAATCCAGTAATTTTTTCACAATGATCTGTATTAACGGGATGCCGTCTATTGGAAACATCTGCTTTCCGGGAAATCTTTCGCTTCTCTTTGTGAATATTATGCATTTCATGCTGCTAAATCGATCTCTTCATGCAATTAACCCTTTCGATCGGCCAGGATTACTTATCAACATGCCGGTTTATTGGCGTTCCCTTTTCTGATCGATATATACAGGCATTGAATCCATTTTTAAAAGCTTCCAGGCTTCAGATGAATCGTGGCGGGATTTCTTGCATCTCCGTTCCATTTTAACCGTTTCCTTTCTGTTGTTTTAAGCATAACATAAAGGGTATATTTTCAATCTGGTTTCATATTCATGACAGGAAAACGTATTTTGATCGCAGGAACCGGAAACAACCTCGGGTTCTTTACGGCTAAGGCACTCCTGAAATCCGGATTCAGTGTAACATTAAATTCAAGGAATGATCAAAAGCTATTGCATATGGTCGATGAACTTGATAAATACGGTAGGGTAGACCGCATTGCTGGTGATTTATCCAGGCTTGAAGTACTTAAATCGATCGGTGAGCATTTATTGAAAACGGGTGATGTTCTCGGGGGTATTGCCGTTGAAATTGGAGGATACGCTTCTGATAGCGTGTTCAGCACAGGATCGTTTGATGAAATGGTCCACAACAACATAAAGGTGCCTGCTATTGTCCTGAGTTACTTCTCCGGCATACTTCCAGAGGGGTCTTCCGTGGTGTTCATAACAAGCGTGATGTCCTCAAGAAAGATAGCGACCGGATCGCTTTCATACTCCATATCTAAATCGGCTCTCAACAGGTTTATAGAAATTTCGGCAAAATCACTGACAGGTAAAGGAATCAGGGTCAACGGGATAGCGGCCCCGGTGATTATGGAAAAGGACCATGAAAAAGAAACGGTTCATTCGAAGCTTGGGAGCGAAAATGTTGATCCTGATCTTATCGCAAACACGATTTCGTTCCTAATGGGCGATCTATCATCCGGTATAACCGGGAACATCATTTATGTGGATAACGGATCATCGCTGTAATTTTGCGACGAAACTGAATCGCACCTTATTTCATCTGCGAAAAAATAAAGCCGGAAAGCATGATATAAAGCATACTGGACTGCCGCAGATGCAATAATACTATGATACGGATCTGTTGAAATCCGCAGGGACGCCTATTATATGAATCCGTAGCTATTGTAATAAAATACCGGAATCGGGTGCTTCACGAATCTTCGATCTTATATATTATAATCGTTTTCCTTTATTTGTCAAATTCCAAAACGAAAGACGCATAATATTCATTTTTTATCATTTCACCTTCAATTAACAAAAAACGGCCCTTGTCATATACTGTAATCTTAAAATACGGAATTTGACCGCGGAAGTTTTCACATAATATTTAAGTACGCATCATACATAAATAAGTATGGTTACTAAGGAAGAAGTGCTGGAAGCTTTAAAAAGCGTAGCAGATCCTGAAATAGGATACGATGTTGTTAACCTCGGCCTTGTGTATGATGTCCAGATAAATGGCAACAGGGTATACATAAAAATGACAATGACGGCCCCAACATGCCCTGTTACTCCGTGGATACTTACCGAGGCCCAGAAAGCGGTTGAGAATATTGAGGGTGTTGAAGCGGCAGATATAGAACTCGTATGGGATCCGCCCTGGAATACTTCAATGATGAGCGAGGAGGCAAAACAGGCCTTAAACATAGAAGACTAAAATAATTGCAAAAATTGCACTTAATAAGTACGGTATCCATTAGCCTGACCGTTCGATGGACTGTACGGTGACCGATGGGCCATGGAAAGGCATCGCAACCGGTGAGAGCAAAAAATTCTGGGATGAGCATAATACTTTAAATACCCTTTATATATAAACATAAAGATCAGTTATGAGTGAAAGAGAAAAAATAACCGTAGAGAATATAGTGGCTTCAACTTCTCTGGCAGAACATCTTGATCTTAGCAGAATAGCCCTTGCACTTGACGGTTCGGAGTACGAACCCGAACAGTTTCCCGGACTGATATACCGACTTACCGATCCAAAAACGGCAGTTTTGATATTCAGGAGCGGAAAGGTGAACTGCACCGGAGCAAAAAATCTTCAGGATGTTAAGAGGACTATAAAAATTATAATAGAGAAATTAAAGACCGCCAGTATAGAGGTATATGATGATCCTGATATAATCGTCCAGAACATAGTCGCCGTATATGATCTTGAATCTGAGCTGAACCTTACTGATATTGCAATGTCCCTAGGCCTAGAAAACGTGGAATACGAGCCGGAACAGTTTCCTGGCCTTGTCTACAGGGTCGAGGAGCCGAAGGTTGTGCTGCTGCTTTTCGGTTCCGGGAAAGTTGTATGTACGGGCGCGAAAGAGGAAAGCGAAATAGAGCAGGCAGTTATAAAGGTAAAAAAAGAGCTTCAGAAGGTTGGCCTTATCTGAAGGATTTTATTTCAATTTTAAAATATTTTTCATTATACTGATCGTATAGGATAATGATCATTCGATCAGATTCTCCTTTATTATTTCGGATATGTCCTTGACCTTTACCTTTTCCTCGAGATTCATCGTCCTTGCGGCGTCAGAGAACATCGCCATGCAGAACGGGCAGGCAACTCCAAGCTCACTGGCGTTCGTATCAAGCGCCTGTTTCATCCTTATATGGCTTATGGATTCTGTCTTCTCGACATTATACCAGTAATTTCCACCTCCACCACCACAACAGAAGCTCTTTTCCCTGGAATTTGCCATTTCCTTAAGGTCAGATGCCGACGAGATTACGAACCTTGGATCATCATAGATGCCGTTCCCCCTTCCAAGGTAGCAGGGATCGTGGTAGGTAACAACGGCATCGCTATTCTTAACCTTCAGTTTTCCTTCCTTTATTAGCTGTGCCAGAAATTCAGAATGGTGAACCACATTTGCCTCCAGTCCGAATTCAGGGTATTCGTTTTTAAACGTGTTGAAACAGTGCGGGCATGACGTTATTATGGTTTTCACATTATACTTCTTGAACGTCTCTATATTCGATGTGGCCAGTTGCTGGAAAAGCCCTTCTTCACCTATTCTCCTTGCCGTCTCTCCGCTGCATTTTTCCTCCGAACCGAGGATTCCAAAGTTCACGTTGGCTTTCTTTAAAAGGTATATCATCGTTTCTGCTATCTGCCTGTCCCTTGGATCATAGGCTCCCATGCACCCAACCCAGTAAAGAACCTCCTTTGTTTCATCATATTTCGGTGCATCCTTGAGAAGATCGTCCCTGTCTGCAGGCGGATTACCGAATGGGTTGCCGGTATTATAGAGGTTTGTCAGGTAAGTCGATGATTCCTTTGTAACCTTGTTTTCCATGACAAGGTTCCTTCTTGATTCTATTACGAATGAATATGGCCGTATAAGTACAGGGCACTCTTCCACGCAGGCCATGCATGTTGTACAGGACCACGATGCATTTTCAGAGAGGATCAGCGGGTTCATTTCATTCTTCATGCTCTCTTCGTTGTACAGGCTATTTTTAATGTTCTGAACAACAACCCTCGGATCAAGATCAGTTCCGGATGCAAAAGCCGGGCAGGCTCTTTCGCATCTTCCACAGTCCGTGCATGCAAGGGCCGCGTTCTTATACTCAAGCGACAGTTCACTGACATTTTTGGCGCCGACCTTTATTTCGTAATTTCCGCTGGCCATGACATCGGCAAGGACAAATGGTGTGCCGATTATTCCCGGCTTCTTGATCTCCGTTTCCGAAGCGTGCGTCGGCGCAAGAAGAAGGTGGAAAAGCTTTGAATACGGAAGGTATAGTGCCACAAGGAATGCCGTAAGTACGTGAGTCATCCACAAGTCCCGGTAAATGGTTATCCCTGTTGCATTAAGGATAGATTTTGGGAATATGTAGCTCAGGTACCATTCAACGAACCTGTATATGTCGAAACCCTGCCTGTAAAGGGCTATTTTCAGGGCACCGAGAAAGAAGCCCTCAAGGCCGAGGATGATCATCCCAGAGAGCAATATGTAATCCTGGCCCGTTGTATGCAACGGAATCCATTTTCCAAGACGCCTGGTGAGTGCCATAACCAGACCGGCAATGAAGAGAATTCCACCAATCTGGGTGAATACCTCAAATATAATATAGAACGTTCCGTAGAGGATCCCGACGCCTATCAGGGGCTTTAATATATCGTGTGATAGTGCTATCAGGGCAGTTGAAATGAGCAGTATCACGAAACCGTAAAAGATGAAGAGATGCATTATACCTGCGTACCGGTTTTTAACAATTTTTTTCTGGAATATTGCATATGAGAAAAATTGTTTTATTATTCTGGGCGCGTTGATCTTGAAATAGGAATACATTTTGTGATAATCTATACCTATCTTGGCATAATACCTGTACCACATCACTATATCAAAAATGGCGACTGGGAAGGATATTGCATATAGAATTAAAAGCTGGCTAAATGGAATGAAGACCAGGGTTGGGCTTACTATCGTGACCATACAGTATAATGAAGGCTTCGTATTTTAAACTTTTTTCAGAGTGAACTTTTTCGATCTTGTGGACTGACAAAATAAAATATATATTTAAATACAAACAATAAATGTATTTAAGATATATGAGATTATTATATTTTAATTTTTCTCAACGAAGTAAATCTTAAAATGTTTACTCTCGATCAACGCAATGGGAAATTACATTTTTTCAAATGCAACAATATTCTCAGGAAATCAGCGTAGATACCAGATCTATTAGATCTTTATTTTATGTTCGCAGCAGGAAATGATAATGCCAGCTTATATGGGATTAACTGGGGAGATCCAAGAGGAATCAATGAATTGCTCATCGGAACAATCAGGAAGATGTTCCGGTGGAACTGATTCTCCCTCTTTTTCCCTGGCGATCTCTTCCTGTACGGTTTATGATTTTTCATTATGGAATATATATGGTAAAGCAACCTCCTGCCAGCGTATGAATGTGTTAGCTTCTTCACTGTGGACTATCCCAAAGATAAAGATCGCGTATTTTTGGCCAGACATGGAATCATACCTGGTTAAAAAGAATATAGAGAATATGCAAGCATGGAAGCCGATTAAGGTATGTTCAGGATTCTTTCGGGATTATGGCAATTTATGCACATTATCATCCGGTATTGCTATGATGTTGCCTGTATTAATCCGAGGGTTCCTAACTGTCTAACGTCCTTAAATTCTATACCCTTTATTCTCTCATATATTGTACCATACCATGGTTTACGCATTGAAAGATTATTCTTGGCATATGCCTCAATGTGCATTTTTATGGATATAGCATTCTTAATGCGCGGATGCAATATCTACATCACTTTATTTGACTGCAAATAAACGGGGAAATTACGTTCTTCATAGGGAATGAGAAAAATTCTTCTGCAGATCAACTATCCTTTATTCTGCGGTATTTTTTTCCATAATACAGAATATGCCTACCTGATTTCCACCTGCCTGGCAAAAAGTGGCTGTGATTATCCAATCAGGACACATTTGCGAGAGGAACCGGGATTAACTTTACGGCAGGCATGGAGATACCGGGCATACCGGAAAAAACTTATGGAATCTGGGAATATGAATTTGCAATGAAGCACGCTAAACCCGAGGATCTCGAATCCATAAGCAACTTACTTCAAGTTATTTCCCACATAGAAGGAATAAAAGTTAGACAGCCAGGTCACTTCTATTACAGGGGCAGAAACGTTTTGCATTTCCACGAACACATGGGGTCAATATATGCTGATATTGGGGAAATGCGAATAAAAGTGGAGGACTCTTCAAAGGAAGAGATTTTCAATGAAGTTAAGAGATATATGGCTGAAATTGAGATCGCTAAACCTTCGAGAAAGAATGACAGGAAATAGTGAAGGATATCAGTAGGGGTCAGTTCAAATCATGAATAAGTTATTCATCTTATGGGAAAAAATGATCTTGTCCATGGATTACCATTTTATATTATTGCCTGATGAATTTCCCGTAGTATTGAATAAAAAACTTCACATGGCTTTAAAAATCCGTGAAGCAAGAGGAACAAATTCCCCTGCTTATTTTTGAGGGCAGCCAAAACTCCGTTCATTCCATCGCTTTCCTAACCAGGTGAAAAACATCCATTATGGGATAATCAAGTTAGATTCCTAAAATCTAGTAAGTACTATGACGATCATCTTTTGTTATTTCAACTATCTTGGATTCCTATGCGGGAATGACCGATAAACTTTTTATTGACCGTTACATTCATTTATGCTGGACTTGGCCGGGGGAATTAGGCGTCCCTTGTTACCCGAAGTCTATATGCGGGGGTGACGGCCCGATGAGACCACCTTGGCTTCTGCAGGGCCCTGTGGAACCGGTGATCTTCTGTCCTTCTGGATCGGGGGTTTAAAGCCATAATTTCAAAGGAAGTTACGGCTTTAATCTACCAGGGAAACCCGCCAGGACCGGAAGGGAGCAACGGTACCCTGAACCATTGATGCTGGAAGGGTGCGGGAGTGAGGGGAAACAGGGGGTACCCTGCAGGACGTCAAGACCGAATCGGGTGTGTCCAGCTTTATACGGTAAGGATTATGGACCCGGTTTTTCTTTAATCCTGTTCATATGCTATTATCAAAAGTATTCCGGTGTATCGAAGGATGCAAACTGTTTATATCGTTATACTCTTATAGTTATTCATGGATTACAAGATACTTCAGGACCCGGTATTCGGTCCCATCAGGCTTCAGGGCGTTTTTCGTGATCTCGTAGATTCAGGTGAATTCCAGAGGCTGAGGAGAATTAAATCCCTTGGTCTCTGCAATATGGTATTTCCGGGAGCAAACCATACAAGGTTTGAGCATTCCATAGGAACTTACTTCCTTGCAACGAAGTACCTTTCCCATTTCGGGATGGATGATGATGAATTCCTGGCGGCTGCACTTCTGCATGATATTGGTCACTTCCCATTCAGCCATACCATTGAGGATTTCTATTATGAAAAGTACCGGGTTGATCACCTGGATGCTGGGATAGCCATCATACGTGGCGATAACATGGGCCGTATACCTGCTATACTTGAGAAATATGGCCTATCCGTGGGAAGAATAGTCTCGATACTGAAGAAGGATGGAAATATGATACCTGCATCCCTGGTGAGCGGTCCAATAGATGTGGATGAACTTGACTATCTGAGGAGGGATTCCTTTTACTGCGGCGTCTCTATGGGATACGCCAATCCGGACAGGATCATTGCCATTTCCGCAGTGGATGGAAACGATGTCATAGCGGAAGAAAAGGGGCTTTTTGACATAGAATCGCTTCTGGTTTCAAGGTTCCTGATGTATCAGGCCGTTTACTTCCACAAAACATGCAGAATTGCAAACAGGATGCTTGAAAGGGCCATACTTCAATGGAAGAATGAAGACAGAAGCTATAATTACGATGATGAAACGCTGTCCCAGATGCTTCTGAATGATCCGGATTCTGGCCATACTATGAGGAGGATACTTAACAGGAATTTAATGAAGGTAACTGCCAAGATAAAATACAGCAAAGAGAGATATGACAGGGCCGTATCGCTTCTGTCAGGTTATGATGCAATTATTGATGTCATACCCCCGCTCTCATTCAACGGCAGGGATCGGATAAAGATCGATCTTAAGGTGAGAATCGCAGGTGAAATTACAGGGATAGAGAATGTATCCCCGCTCGTAAAGTCGCTGCTTGAGGCAATGGAGAGGAGATATATATTCATATATTCGGATAAACCGCTTCCTGAAAGCATCTTAAGGGATCTGAAAGATTACTGACCCTATTTCAAAAAAATGCGATCTTTTATGCGATTCCATGAAACGGATCGTCATGAAACCGGTTTTTTTCCTGAAATTTTTCCGGAAAACTCTATTGTGATCATTGCTATTATTATGAGAAAACTTCCAAAATACTGAAGAGGGCTCATGACGATGCCAAGGAGGATATACGAGGATATGGCTGCGCTTATGGGCTCCATTGTTGCAGCTACAGCGGCCTCCGTTGCACTTATAACCTGCATGCTCCTTATGTAGAGCAAAAATGCTAGAAGTGTTCCAACCAGAGCAACGAAAAGAACCAGCATCATTACGTTCACTGCTTCTGACAGCCCTATGGAAATAAAATAACTGTAAGTTGATGGGACACCGAGCGGAAGCGAGATAAGCCCTCCCGTAAAAAGACCGTATGCAACTGTCCTGAATCCGCCATATTTCCTTACGAGGCCTGGAGAAAGAAGAGTGTATATTGATGCAGTTAACGCAGTTATTATTCCCAGCAGAAGTGCTATTCCGCTAATTTTCATTGATACAGACATGTGCGGAAAACCAGTCGCGAGCTCAAATGTTCCTGCAAACGCCAGAATCACGGCCAGCACTATAAAGAATCCGGATCCATGCCTGTATCGCGCATATTCAATGAAGGCGACGATGGGAAAAAATAAGAATTGAAGCATCGTTGCAACCGGTGCATTTGAGTAGCTTATCGTTGCAAGATAGAAAAGCTGGACTCCAAAAAGGCCCACTATCGAAAAAAGAAGAAAAACCGGTATATCTGTCTTTTTTATGAAACCCCTTGAGAATATTACGAGAATCGATCCGGCGATCAGCATCCTGAAGGTGAGCAGCGAAAAATAAGGCATCCTGTAAATAGAAAACAGGATTGATGATACTGTACCGGAAAACCCCCAAAAGGTTGAACCTACTATAGCCTCAACGAGAAACAGAAGATGGCCCGGTATTGATTTATTTTCTGACAATTGCTTAACTAAAAATAATGTTGTATTAATATTATTCTGTCAAGTCCGGCTTTAATTTAATGAAACGGGAATAAAGCATGCCGTAAATGGACTGCTTCGACAAAGATTCAGGTCATTGAAATGCCGGTACCATGCTTTTCTTTTTATCAGTGAAAGATTGCCCGTAAAACTGTATTCCGTAAGATCCGGTATTTTGCTGCCATATCCGGAAAACGGGATGGACCTGATATGGCGGTTGCATCGTCAACGCCAGGATTGCGGTATTTCTAAATCATACGAAAAAACCGCAGGAATCTGAAGGAAATCTCCATGGTCATTCTTCCGTCGCCCTGAGAAACTGCACGGCTTTAAATGAACTGCCACCTGAACAGCCGCTGCCTTTCAAGGATGTTGTCTTCCTTCTCTGAACGGCATTCAACACCTGAATCTCTGCACATAGCCCTTATTTTTTCCTCAAAATCTTTACGGTTATCCGGCGGTTTTGGAATAACACCTATTCCGGACATAACAGATGCGGCAGCGGGATAATAGCTGAAAAAATCATATATTATATATGATGATGAATATTTAGCTTCTTTTATAATGCTTTCAGCATCTTCCGGGGAATCGTTGAAACCCTTAATGATGGGGCCGTAAAATATCCAGGTCCTTATCCCGCTGTCCGAAAGGGTTTTTAAAGCGGCCACCCTTCTTCCAGGAGGCGGGGTCTGCCTCTCCATGGTCAGGCTCTTTTCTGCGTCCATCGTCGTAATTGTCATACCGACGTCTATCGCATTTTTATAATTCCTGATAAGATCAAGATCCTTCAAAACCAGTGGGGATTTTGTCTGTACCGACACCCTGAAGCCGTTTCCAAGGAGTATTTCGAGGGCGGACCTTGTGATCCTGTACTTTGATTCCACAGGCTGGTATGGATCCGTGATCGTAGATATCCCGACTATTCCGCGCCTGTATTTTGCCATTTCTTTCCTTAAAATAGAGATGATGTTTTTCTTTACGATTATGGTATTTCCCCAATCGGATCTGGCAGCTTCATTTTTTGTCATATCCATTGCATAACAGTATGAGCATTTGTGAAAGCAGCCAAGGTAAGGGTTAAAACTGTAATCCAGCTCTGGAAGCCCGGATTTCTGAAGAGCGCTTTTTACATCAATCTCTATTATTTTCATATTCCAAAAAACCTCTCCAGATTGTTGAATTTAAGTGTCTGGTATACATGCGACTTTGAGATCCATTCCTTTACCGGAACCTTCATTCCACCCTGTATGTACCTTACGGCATCATCCAGTGTATCAAATTCAGCAGGCTTCTGCAGAAACATCTTTCTCATATTCTCACGTACAAACCATACACCAACAGGCAGATTAAAACCGGGATATATCTCTCTCCAGGCAAGTGCCCCTCCTGATCTTCTCATATTATCAAAAACTTCAGAAACTGCCAGCCTGCTTGCATAATAACATCCGCCAATTTCCGGGTATGTTTTTCTTCCATAATATCCCTCATGATCTATTTCAACTTCTGTCCTTGTATCCCACATATTCCATGTGCTTCCCGGAAACCATGCTTCCCCCCATTCGTATATCCAGTTGCTCGGTGTGAGTATGGCTGTAAATAAATTTCCGCTTGTTTCCCTCTTGAAGGCCAGGAACTTATCTATGGAGGGGTAATCCTTTATTTTTTCCACTTTATAGTTTGAGATTTCTTCATCAACGGCGGTAATCGACCATCTGGTTGGAACTATTTTTCTTCTTTTCCCGGTTCCAAGTGATCCTGTGCTCATGGCCATGGAAATCCGCTGTGGATCCACATTTTCACTGTACAGGATCTTTATAGCTTCTGAAGCTTTTAAGTCTGTATCATAATATATCTTTTCCATTTTCTGGTTAAGCTTTACATTCCCTATATCTATACGACGCATCGGCGATGCAGGCCCCATTGGCGGAGCGTTTTCATCCAATTCCGTTTTCGAGATATCCAGCGGTTTAGAAAATTCTATATCCACATCAACACTCTGGCCGGCCAGTGCCATTTCTTGAATCTTCTGAAAAGTGCTATCCGGATCTGCGGGCGCACTGACGCTGTACGGTATGGATCCACGGATCAGTGACATTCTCATCGATATGAACTGATCCATGGGAATATCTAGCCAAGATCGACTCTCCTCAAAGCTGTATGTATCCCCTTTTATAGGAGGAGAGGACGGATAAACCATTACCTTTGGATAACCGTATCTGCCAACAAAAATTGATGGCGGGGACGAACCTGAAATTTCTGAACGCCTGTTTACGGGATCCAGTACGAGCTTATTCATCGTATTTATTGATATCGGGCAGTATGACAAGCCGCAAAGCATCTTAGCGCCACGGCATTTGACGCACAGTGACGCAGGTATCTTTAATGTTCCCTTCATCTGCAGATAAATAGTCATTTGAAATATATAAACACATGAGTATCCCGGCATCTCACAAATTCGCCTGAATATAAAATTTCATTTCAAAATTTTATATCGATGTTCTGAAATCTTCCGCTTCAAGATGCGCTGATGCTATGAATTCTAATGATCCTGATACGGAGAAAATATGCGTCTATAGATTAAAAGTTAAAACTATATAGACGAATCAAATCTATCCATGTGAGTAAGAATCGATCAGGAAATACTTTAAAAATAATCGTCGTGATTATCATACTTATTGCTGTTATTCTCACGTATTCCGAGTTCCCGTCCATTGTATCGTCCAATCCAAAAGATATGAAAAACGGCCAGAGCTATTATCTGTACGGAAAAATAGTTTCGCTCATTGCCAGTTCGAACAGGAGTATATTTTTTATAAACGATTCCGGATATGAAATTATGGTTATCTATGATGGCAGTACACCGGGAGTCGGAAGCCAGGTGCTTATTTATGGTAATTTCGTGAATAAGACTATCCTGGGAATTTCATTTGAAAAATATGTAAATGCAAAATCAGTAACTCAGTGGTATTTTTAAATATTAAAATTAACCGTCTGTTTTTCACTGGAACTCTTAATGTCTAATTTGGTCCATTTGACGGGGTAGAATTCCATTCCTAGCCAAGACATGAAAATCTGAAAAATAGACGCGTACATTTAGAAATATATGATTTCAATTATCGAATAAAAAAGATCTATGACCTTATTATGGATAGTGTACAGAATTTTGTGTAAATATAAATCATGAAGCTTTCACTACTGAAAGTTTCATGAAATAAAAAAAGATACCTCCTTTGA